>NZ_CAXGPO010000008.1:0-111164 GCF_964011655.1 uncultured Spongiibacter sp.
CTACATCGAAATCTGGAACAACGTATTCATGCAGTTCAATCGCGATGCCGATGGCACCATGACTGAGCTGCCTGCGCCATCGGTAGACACCGGCATGGGGCTGGAGCGCATATCTGCGGTGATGCAGGGTGTTCACAGCAATTACGAGATAGACCTGTTCGACAACCTCATTGCGGCGACGGCCAGAGTGCTGGGTGTTGATGACCGTCAACACACGTCGTTGCGTGTTATTGCTGACCATATCCGCTCCTGCGCGTTTTTGATTGCCGATGGTGTGCTGCCATCCAACGAAGGGCGCGGCTATGTGTTGCGCCGGATAATTCGCCGTGCAGTGCGCCACGGCAACAAGCTTGGTGCGACCGAGCCCTTCTTTTACAAACTGGTTGATGCCCTGGCTGTTGAAATGGGCAGTGCCTACCCCGAGCTACGTGAATTGCAGGGGGCGATTGAAAAAGCATTGCTCCAGGAAGAAGAGCAGTTCGCGAAGACGCTGGACCAGGGGATGAAGATTCTCGAGGCAGACCTGAGTGAGCTTAAGGGGCAGCAAATCCCGGGTGAAACGGTGTTCCGTTTATACGATACCTATGGTTTCCCCGTGGACCTTACCGCTGATATCGCCCGAGAGAAAGACCTGACGTTGGATATGGACGGGTTTGAGGCGGCCATGGAGGCGCAGCGCCAGCGTGCTCGCTCAGCATCGAATTTCAAAATGGATGCCGACCTGCGGTTAGACGTGGACGGCGCCACCACCTTCACTGGCTATCAGTCGCTGAGCGACAACGCCAAGATTATTGCGCTGCTGCGTGATGGTCAGCCCTGTGAACGCGCGGCAGAGGGTGATGATGTTCTGGTGGTGCTGGATCGCACGCCTTTCTACGCTGAGTCCGGTGGCCAGGCAGGGGATTGCGGTGTTATTCGCGCGGAAGGCTTACGCATAGAAGTGCGCGATACCCAGAAGGCTGGTGATCACTTTGTACATATCGGCGTGGTTGCGACGGGAGCAGTTGTTGCCGGCCAAGCTGTAGATGCCGAAGTAGATGCCAGTATTCGCCAATCTACCGCGCTGAATCACTCGGCAACCCATTTGCTTCACGCCGCATTGCGCAAGGTACTGGGTGAGCACGTAGCGCAAAAGGGCTCGCTGGTAACCGCCGAGCGCCTGCGTTTTGACTTTGCTCATGGTGAGGCGGTAACTGCGGAACAGTTGCAGAAAATAGAGGCGATGGTGAATGACGAAATTCGCCGAAATACCGCGGTTGAAACTGTGGAAACCGACATCGACTCTGCCAAAGAGCGGGGCGCGGTGATGTTGTTTGGCGAGAAGTATGGCGATACCGTGCGTGTATTGAGCATGGGCGGCGACTTCTCTGTTGAGCTGTGTGGCGGCACCCATGTTCGTCGCACCGGCGATATTGGCGTGATGCGTATCGTTGCGGAATCTGGCATTGCTGCCGGTGTGCGCCGAATTGAGGCGGTAACCGGAGCCGAAGCGCTAAATGAAGCGGGGCGCGATCGCAGCCGTCTGCAGTCTGCTTGTGCGGCATTGAAAAGTACGCCTGAAAATTTTGATACCAAACTTGCGCAGCTGCTGAGTAGCCACCGGGAACAGCAAAAAGAACTTGAGCGTCTAAAGGCCAAGCTGGCAACCGCGGGCAGTCGCGATCTATTGTCTGAGGTGGAAGAGATCAACGGTATTAGCGTCCTCGCGGTTAATATAGAAGGCGCTGATGCGAAGACCTTGCGCGATAGCATGGACCAGCTGAAGAACAAGTTGGGCTCAGGTGTGGTGCTGCTGGCCAGTGGCGAGGGCGAAAAAGTATCGCTGGTCGCCGGCGTAACGAAAGACCTCACGGGTCGCTGCAAAGCGGGCGATATTATGAAGCAAGCTGCGGCGGCAGTCGGAGGCAAGGGCGGCGGTCGTCCAGACATGGCGCAGGGTGGCGGCAGCGATGTTACCGCGATCCCCGCTGCCTTGCAGTCGGTCAAAGATTACGTGAATCACGTATAGAGACATAGTTGCCGTTTCCTTTAATCTTGAGTTGGTGTTTAATGAGCGCCCTCCGCTCAGGGCGTTCATTTGCAGATAGAAAACATGAGTCTGATTGTTCAAAAATTTGGCGGTACTTCGGTCGGCACCGTTGACCGGATAAAGGCGGTCGCAGAGAAAGTTGCAGGCTTTCGGCGTCGCGGTGATGATGTTGTGGTAGTCGTGTCGGCCATGAGTGGCGAGACTAACCGCTTGATTGAAATGGCCAAGGCCATGCAGGAGCACCCCACCCCAAGGGAGTTGGATGTTCTCGTCGCAACTGGCGAGCAAGTCACGATTTCATTGTTGTGTATGGCGCTGCATGAGCTCGGTGTTGGGGCGAAGTCCTACACGGGCAGCCAAGTGCGTATTCTCACCGACGAGGCCCATACCAAGGCGCGGATCAGGGAAATTGATGATCACCGTATTCGCGAAGACCTGGCGGGTGGCAACGTGGTTGTGGTGGCTGGCTTTCAGGGCGTGGATGAGAGCGGTAATATCACCACCCTCGGCAGAGGGGGCTCAGATACCACGGGTGTCGCCTTGGCGGCGGCGCTAAAGGCGGATGAATGCCAGATATATACCGATGTGGATGGTGTGTATACCACCGACCCGAGGGTAGAGAGCCAAGCGCGTCGGCTTGAACGCATCACCTTCGAAGAGATGCTGGAAATGGCTAGCTTGGGCTCGAAGGTGTTGCAAATTCGCGCCGTTGAGTTTGCAGGTAAGTACAATGTGCCGTTGCGCGTATTGCACGCCTTTGAAGACGGCCCGGGTACGTTGATCAGTCTTGAGGAAGAATCAGATATGGAAAACCCGGCGATTTCGGGTATCGCGTTCACGCGCGATGAAGCAAAGATTACTGTACTCGGTGTACCCGATACACCGGGCTTGGCCTACCAGATACTTGGGCCAGTTAGCGATGCAAATATTGAGGTAGACGTCATTGTTCAAAACGTCGCCGAGGACAATACGACTGACCTGACCTTTACTGTCGGTCGAAATGACGTCGCGAAAACAGAGGCAATTGTTCGCAAGCTGGTCGAGGAGACGGGTGCGCGAGAGGTGAAAACCGACAATAAAATTGCCAAGGTGTCGCTCGTGGGTGTCGGAATGCGCTCACACGCTGGCATCGCAAGTAAAATGTTTAAAACTTTGGCGGAAGAGTCGATCAACATTCAGCTGATCACCACTTCAGAAATTAAGATTTCGGTGGTCGTTGATGAAAAATATCTAGAGCTGGCGGTGAGGGCCCTCCATACAGCTTTTGATCTAGATAAAGCGCCTACATCGTAGAAACAGAGACGTGAACTGCTGCGCGCATACGGATACGCACGGGGTACGGATACTGGCTCTGGATAGGAGAAAGCAACATGTTAATACTGACTCGTCGTATTGGTGAGACGCTCATGGTCGGTGACGAAGTGACTGTCACTGTATTGGGAGTGAAGGGGAATCAAGTGCGTCTGGGTGTGAATGCGCCCAAGCATATCGCCGTTCACCGGGAAGAAATTTATGACCGCATTCAAGGCGAGAAAGACGGTAATAAAGAATAGCGGGAAATTAGCCTAAAGGCCTTTGATTCTTCGCTCAGTATGGTATTATGCCGCGCGTTTCGTTGCTAACACGCTTTTGAAAACAAGGCCTTAGCAACGAACCTCCAACAGAAAGTTGGAACAATTCGGAGAGGTGGCCGAGTGGCTGAAGGCGCTCCCCTGCTAAGGGAGTATGGGGTTAATAGCTTCATCGAGGGTTCGAATCCCTCCTTCTCCGCCATACATAAAAGCCCCAGTCTAACGACTGGGGCTTTTTTTATGCTCGTATTTTGGGATTTTGCTCACTCCGTAGTGGTTGGCCGCGCTAAGACTTTACTTATGCGTTAGTTTGTGAGCAAAGTTATTCCCAATAACCCCTTTAAAATTAATGGTTTACGCAATGTAAACAGTTAAATTGTTGATGCATTCTCATTCTCATGCCTGTTACTATCTCTGTGTAAAATTCGTACTACTGTTTCTAGGGGTAACAGCGGTGATCTCGCGATAGGGAAGCTGTTGAGCTTGGCACATTTGTCGAGTTCGGCACATTGCTATATCGATTCGCAGCTACTGGATGGTCGACAAGGAATACAAATGACTAAGCGTATGGTCGTAATGCTGGCAATCAGCGGCGTTGTTTTTGGTGGCGTGTTTGGTATGAAGTGGTTTGGCAACCAGATGATGAATGACTTCATCGATAATATGCCGACTCCGCCGGTGACTATTTCAAGCACTACGGTTACCCCGCAGCAGTGGGCTGCTCGTCTGAACGCGGTGGGTAGTTTGGTGGCGGTGAAGGGCGCCGACCTAACGGCTGAAGTTGACGGTACGATCACTAAAATTAGTTTTGAATCGGGGCAAAGCGTTGAGGCGGGCACCGAACTACTGAGTTTGGAATCGGTCGCCGAGCGCGGTGAGCTCGCTCGCTTGGAAGCGCAGGCAAAGCTTGCCGAGATTGAGCAGCGCCGGCGCGAAAAACTCTACAAGCGCGGAACGATTTCTAAGTCTGAATACGATACCGCGCTGGCAGAAACGAATGTGGCCAAGGCGGCTGTCGAGGCGCAGCGCGGACGTTTGAATTTAAAAACTCTGCGGGCGCCTTTTGCTGGCGAGCTGGGTATTCGTCGAGTTGCATTGGGTCAATACCTCCGCGCTGGTGACAAGATCGTTACCCTGCAATCTTTAGACCCCATCGAGCTGGATTTTTCACTGCCTGAAAAGCAGTTGGGCAAGGTGAACCCTGGCAGAACGATCGAGATCGTTGTCGACGCGTTGGGTGGCCGCCAGTTCAGTGGCGAGATTATCGCCGTGGAACCCAAAATTGATGCACAAACGCGTAACTTTGATGTGCGTGCGCGATTCGCCAATCCTGAAAAAGTGCTGAAACCGGGCTTGTTTGCAAAAGTTACGGTGAACCTGGGAGAGCCGACGCAGGTACTGGTTTTGCCAAAAACCGCTATTCAATACAGCTCTTACGGCGATTCCGTTTTCGTTATTCGTCAACAGGAAGGTGGCGACGCCGAGGCCCTGGATGTCATTCAACGCTTCGTTACCTTGGGAGAGGCTCGCGGCGATTTTATTGAAGTCATTTCAGGGGTTAAAGAAGGCGACGAAGTCGCCAGTACTGGGTTGTTAAAGCTGCGCAGTGGTCAGCCGGTTACGATTGATAACACGCTTCGTCCCGAGCCTAGCTTGACGCCTGCCCCCCCGCAGGGGTGATCGGCGATAAATAGCTTGATGGCCATAAATTAGGTTGATGGCCTCTAAAGAAGTTGATGACTCTCCCACGCCACTAACAAGGACAGGCGTCATGCATTTCACAGATATCTTTGTTAAACGCCCCGTGTTGGCCATTGTGGTCAGCTTGGTGATCTTTCTACTGGGCTTGCGCGCAGCACAGGATTTGACTGTGCGTGAATACCCTGAAATTCAAAATGCGCGGATCAGTATCTCGGTGGTTTATCCGGGGGCAGACCCAGAGCTTGTCGAAGGTTTCATCACCACGCCGCTGGAGCGAGAGATAGCGTCAGCAGATGGTATTGACTTTCTTACCTCCAATTCTGCTCAGGGATTGTCCAGCATCTCGGCGAACCTGAAAATTGACAAGGACCCCAATGAGGCGCTGACCGAAATATCCGCAAAAGTGAACAAGCTGCGCAGCCAGCTACCGGAAGGCAGTGAAGACCCTGTTATTCAGTTAGCGGGTGCCGGTGACAACGCGGCGATGTACCTGTCGTTTTATTCCAAGACGCTGAGCAAAGCGCAAATTACTGATTATGTGGCGCGGGTTGTTGAACCGGAGCTATCTGCTCTTAGCGGTGTAGAGCGCGCGGTGATACTCGGCGGCAGGAATTACGCCATGCGGATCTGGTTTGACCCGGAACGTCTCGCGGCGCACAACATGACACCGGGCGAGGCCTTTTCAGCAGTTAAGCGGCAAAACGTTCTATCAGCCGTGGGAGAAACGAAAGGGCAGTACGTTAAAGTCGGCATTTCTGCAGATACAGATCTGAGCACAGTAGAGGCATTCAGGGACCTTGTGCTGCGCAGTGAAGGAACGCAGCTAGTGCGCTTGCGCGATGTCGCCGATGTGGTGTTCGGCGATGAGAGCTACGACTATGTGGCGCACTGGGATGCCGAGCCAGGCCTGTTTATCGGTATTGAGGTGCGCCCGGATGCGAACTTGCTCGACGTGACTGCGGAGATACGCGAAATGTGGCCGCGTATTCACCGCGCTTTGCCGGAGAGTATTGAGGCGAATATTTCCTATGACAGCACGGTCTATGTCAACGCGGCAATCAGCGATGTACAAGCAACACTGATCGAAGCGGTCATTATCGTTATTCTGGTCATCTTCTTGTTCCTGGGTTCACTGCGCAGCTCAATGATCCCGGCGGTGACTGTACCGCTGTCGTTGGTAGGCGCTCTATTTTTGATGTACTCGATGGGTTTCTCGATCAATCTGCTAACGCTATTGGCGATGGTCTTGGCCATCGGCATGGTGGTCGATGATGCGATTATCGTGCTGGAAAATATCCATCGTCATATTGAAGAGGGTATGGAGCCATCTAAGGCTGCCTTGGTCGGCGCGCGCGAGCTTCTGGGGCCGGTGATTGCGATGACAATTACCCTGGTGGCAGTGTATGCACCGATTGGTTTCTTAACCGGAATGACGGGAAAACTGTTTACCGAGTTCGCCTTTACCCTGGCGGGCGCGGTATTGATTTCCGGCGTTATTGCACTGACGTTAACACCGATGATGTGCGCAAAAATACTGCAGTCGCACGATGAATCGGGTAGCAGTCGTCTGGAGCGTTTCCTAGATGAGAAGTTCGAGTACTGGCGCCAGGGCTATAAGCAACGACTCCACTCCGCGATGGATCAGGTCAATGTGATTGGCGTATTCGGTTTGGTGGTGCTGGTATCGTGTTATTTCCTCTACCAGAGCAGTGATAACGAATTGGCGCCGGCCGAAGACTTAGGCTTTGCTGGCGTCATTGCTGAGGGCGACGGCTATGCATCGCCAGAGTACTTTACCAATGCCTTTTTGGCCGCTCAGAATTTGGCGTTGGAGCACCCCAATGTGGATCATACGTTTGCCTTCACCATCTCAGAAAGTGGTGAAAGCAATAAAGGCTTTATCGGCTTGATTGGCCCACCCTGGGACGCTCGGACCAAGACAATGGGGGATGTCGCTAACGACTTGAGTATGAGCATGGAGTCAGTGGCGCCGCTGCGCCTGGCGACATTCCAGCCGCCGCCGCTGCCAACTCCAGGGCAGGGCTATCCCGTGGAGTTTATTCTCAAGTCGACGGCTGAGCCACAGCTGATGGCGGAAGTGGGCGATGAGCTGGTTAAGCGTGCGATGGCCAGTAAGCGCTTTTTCTACGTGGCCTCGCAGTTAAATTTCGATCGCCCCGAGGCCGAAATTATCGTCGACAGAGACAAGGCCGGTCTACTTGGCGTTGACATGCAAAGCCTGAGCTTAGATCTGAGTGCGATGATGGCGGGTGCTGAGGTGAATCGTTTTTCGTATATGGGGCGCTCGTACAAAGTCATTGCCCAGGTTGAGCGCGAGGAGCGACTGAATCCTCAGCAACTGACCGGGTACTACACGCGTGCGGCAAGCGGCGACCTGATTCCAATCTCCACACTCGTCGAGGTTGTGCAGCGAACCAAGCCAAGATCAATACCCCATGCCCAGCAATTAAATGCGAATACGATTATTGCAGTGCCGCGCCCCGATGTTTCACAGGGAGAGGCACTGGCCCTGCTTGAAGGTATTGCCAACGACATTATGCCCGCCAACTTTCAACTGGACTACGCGGGGAGCTCTCGGCAGTTCAAGCAAGAGGGCGGAGCATTGGTGGGAACCTTTGCCTTTGCCCTGCTGATTATTTACCTCGTATTGGCGGCGCAATTCGAGTCTTTCCGGGACCCGCTGATCATTCTGGTGACCGTGCCTATGTCGGTATGTGGCGCGTTGCTGTGCATTAATATTTTTGCACTGACTAACGGTATGCAGCTGACAACGTTCCCCGGTATGACCCTGAATATCTATACCCAGGTTGGCCTGGTAACCCTGATTGGGGTGATCTCCAAACATGGTATCTTGATGGTGGATTTTGCAAACCGGTTACAGGAACAGGGCGTGTCCAAGCGCGAAGCCATAGAAGAGGCCGCGTCGATTCGTTTGCGTCCTATTTTGATGACCACGGCGGCGCTCGTGATGGCGATGTTGCCACTGCTGGTTGCCAGTGGTGCAGGTGCAGCATCGCGTTTCTCGCTAGGTATGGTTATCGCCTCGGGAATGAGCATCGGCACGCTGTTTACCTTGTTCGTTGTGCCGGCCATGTACCACTACATAGGGCGAGACCACCGCGCCACGTCTTCCGCTGAGGGTGACGTACTGGCCGAAGCGGGGCGCGACGGGTATGATCGCGCCTTAACTGAAAAAGAGGGTGTGTCGTGATCAAGCACAACAGCTATTTTGACGAAAAAGTTCAGTCATTGGGTTTTGAAGGAAAATCTCAGCCAGTCTCGGTGGGCGTTATGGAAGCCGGTGAATACCGCTTTGGCACCGAAGCGGCGGAGCGCATGCAAGTTATTACTGGCGCGCTGGTTGTATTGCTACCGGGTTCCAGCGATTGGCAGCGCTTTAGCGCCGGGCAATCTTTCGACGTGCCGGCCAACAGCGCGTTTGATTTGAAAGTGGAAGAGACCAGTGCCTACGCGTGTTTTTATGGCTAATCGCACTTGGTGCTAGGTATAGCGTCCGGAGCGGCTTTCAAGTGCTCGAAAAGTGTTTGAAAGTGCTCCTGGACACTGTGAATATTGATATCCGCGAGTCCGCTAGATAAGCCAAACCACACGTACAAGCCATTTAGGTCTCGAAACATAGGCGGCAGATAATGCGGCGCTTCAATGATGCCTTCCTGGCAATAGGGGTAGAGATGGGGGACGTCCTCCAGGGACACCTTGCCTACAAACAGCATTGGTAGTATTTCCGGCACGTCGCTGAGGATCGCACTGCGAATAAAGTTTACCGTTTCGACAAAGCCCCTGACGTAGCTCAAATCTTTGGTGAAACAGGCGCCGCCTTCCACCATTCCACCGCGGAATACCCGCTGGGCAATTTTGTAGCTTTCCTTGTTGCTGAGGCCCTGGCCAACAAAGTGCCGATATACATCGAGAAAGTCGCCCCCTTGTTCTGCGATATCGATAGCCACTACACGGTCACTGATTTTTCGCGCGCGCCCGGGAAAAGAGCTAAACGTCAGTGTCTCGATAAGCACTGCTAAGCCCTCTTGGAGGGCAGTAATGCGGGGAGAGCCGACGCTGAGCCAGCTGGCCCATGGCTGGCGGCGACCATTTAATGTGGTGCCGACATGCACCCAACCTTCGTGAACCTCCAAAACTTGTATATCGAGAAGGGAGAATTGCGCGTGACGATTAATTTTGATGCAGTCGCCCCCGGCTGAGGCATCAGACACGATGCCATCTGTTTCCCGAACGGTGAAAGCGGTATCCGGAAAAAAGGGCTTGAGTCGTTGGGAGAGCATTTCCACTGCGCCAGTCGCATCGATGACCTTGGGGTAGGGGGATGCAAGATGGTGGGCAGCGGGAAGGGAAAAAATGCTGCACAAGCGCTTACCCATGTCGATAAGCGGCAGGCTGTCACCCCGCAGACGATCGCGTGCAGAGCCATAAAGCCGCCGGCTGGCGGTCAGGAATGCCTTTTGGCCACGGTGCTCCAGTAGGTCAACCACGCTGCGGTACTGTTCGGCGGTTTGCCAAAGAATTTGGCCGAGCGCGTCGCCGTGTCCCAGAGCACTATCGAGCCGTTGTTGGAAGTTTTTCAGTTGTGCATCAATCTCTGCCGCGTTGAAACTGAGAGGGTTGTTGCGCAGGTAGTCTTCACGGCACACGGTCGGCAGCGCGTTGGCGCCGTTCTCAAAAAAACGTTTCTCCACATCATGGGGCCACTTGATCGCATCGAGTATCAATATTGGCTTTTGAATGCGGATCAGCTCATCCGAGAGCGCGCGCAGCGCTGTTTTATAACTTGTGGCGTCTGATGTCATCACAGCCTCATTTTTGTAGCGTTAATATGCAGCGTAGACGACGTTTGCCAAAGCTTGCCATGTTGCTGAATTGTTCAAGTGATATTGGCACGCGGTGGTATTCAATCTCAGACTGCCAGTGGCCCTTGCTGCTGTCTAACGATTCGCCCCGACAGGTGTTGCTGTCGGGGTCATTGATATACACCGTATTTTCCTCTCCTCGGTACACATATACCCAGTGAGGCATGCGTTGGCGGTCGAGTGCCCACGTGCTGATCAGTGCGACAACGTGACGGTTTTCAATCAATAGCGACTGCAGGGCGGGTGTGTCGAGCTTATTGACCCGAATATCCGCCTTATAGTCCGTCAACTGCGCCATAAAATCGTCGTGAACCAGCTGCATAAGCTGGCGCTTGGAGGGCGAGCGAACGCTGTCGATGAAGGCGGGGGCCGTATCGCTAATAAAGAGCGTGGCGTTAAATTTTCGGCGCAGCGCCGCCAACATTAAGCCTTGTGGTGTGCAGCCACCGTGACCGCTACCCATATAGATGCTGGTGGCTTCCCGCCAGATTTGCAGCTCCTCGCGCCGGGAAAAGGGCGATGCCGGATCCAGGTCTCGCATGGCCATCATCAAGCTGGCGGGGCCGCAGGTAAAACCCGTGGTCTGCCGGTAGTAGTGGGGTGAGTGCGCGCCGCGCTGCGCGGGTGTTAGCAGTCGCTTTTCCATACGTACGGCACTGCAACCATCGGCGTAGTAGTCACTGACACGGCCAAAAGTGCGGTAGCCACGGCGGTTGTACAGGGAAATTGCGGCGGCATTGTCCTCTCTGACTTCAAGGCGAAGAAAAACACTTTGCCTGTCGCGGGCGAGTTGTTCTGCTGCGTCGAGTAATAACATCGCGACGCCTTTACCGCGTTGGTCGGGGGCGACGGCGAGTGAGTAAAGCCGGGACAGAAGGGTGCCACGGCGAAACAGTAGCAATGCATAGCCCAACAGTTTGTCAGCTTCACGACAGACGAGCAATTGGTGGGCGCCGTGGCGGATGAACGCTTTAAAGCTGCGCTGGGAGATCCGGTCACTACTAAAGCAGTGTCGTTCCAGCTCGACCAGTGCCGGCAAATCTATGGGGCTAGCGGGGCGAATACACGGCGACATGGGGCAGACTCGACAAATACCGCAGATGGCGGCGCATGTGCGGATCATACTGCGCATTATTTGCCGTCTACAACATAAAATAGTGCTTGTTTTGCTGTTGCACTGGTCGCAGAATGCCGCAGCTTTTGCCACCGCATAGACGGTCGCTGATCCCGCATGGGGAGAGCATTTTGGGAGCATGGAGCCGATGTCCCGTTTAGTTATTGTTGTCGATGATGTGCGCGACTGGGGGCCTTATTATCCCAGCCATTCGGTCATCAGTTTCGATGATTATCTTTGTCTTGGAACGACTCGCGAGCGCGTCAGGGTCGTTAATCTGTGCCGGAACTACCGCTATCTCGGTAGCGGCTACTATTGCTCGCTGTTGGCTGAAGCCCGCGGGCATCATGTTATTCCATCGCTGAAAACCCTGACGGAATTGTCGGCAAAGCCGCTGTCGTCTATTCAGTGGCAGGGCATGTTGCCGACGCTTGCCGCGCTTGCACCGGGGCAGCCGGGCGAGGTGAAACAGTTGCGATGCTGGTTCGGCGAGACTTTGGAGCCAGAATATGCCGACCTTGCGCGCTCGGCATTCCAACATTTTCCCTGCCCGATTCTTGAGCTGCGCATGGTGTATCGTCAGGGTTGGCGTATGGATAAATTACAGGCCGCGTCGCTGCGGGCCTTGTCGTCGAGCACTGAGCAAGACAGCTTCGCGGCGTGCTTTGAGCGCTTCAGTCAAAAACTATGGCGGCCGGCACCCGCGCAAAAGCGTTTCCGCTATGACCTGGCGATTCTGGTCGATACCGAGGAGGCGATGCCGCCTAGCGACGGCGCCGCCCTGCGGAAATTTATCCGCGTCGCGGAAAAATACGGTATCTGTGCGGAGCTGATTGGAAGAGCGGATTATTCGCGGCTGGCAGAGTACGACGGTTTGTTTATCCGCACCACAACGTCGGTAGCGAACATTAGTTACCGCTTTGCCAAACGCGCGGAAGCGGAAGGCCTAGTGGTTATCGATGACTCTCAGTCGATCTTACGGTGCACGAACAAGATCTATCTTGCTGATTTACTAAAGCGGAACGCGGTTGCTGTACCGAAGACGGAGTATTTGCGAAGTGGCAGTGAGTCGGAAGCGCAGCGCTTGATAGACGCACTTGGCTTACCCCTGGTGTTAAAGGTGCCCGATGGTGCGTTCTCTAAAGGGGTGGTTAAAGTCGACAGCCTGGCAGCGCTGTGTATGGAAGCGCAGCGACTACTGGATAAGTCGGCGCTGCTTCTTGCGCAGGAGTTTATGTATACCGAATACGACTGGCGTATTGGGGTATTGGACGGCCAACCGTTATTTGCTTGTCGTTATTACATGGTGAAAAAACACTGGCAGATTTACCGTCACGGCAAGCGAAGCCAATCAGGTGGATTTGATGCGGTGCCGATCAGTGATGTCCCAGCCGACGTATTGCGTGCAGCGGTCAGTGCCTGTCAGCTTATCGGCAACAGTTTTTATGGTGTGGATATCAAGCAGCAGGGAAGTCGGGTGGTGGTCATTGAGGTCAATGATAATCCCAGCATAGACAGCGGGGTAGAGGATAAACTACTCGGCGACTCGCTTTACGCGGCAGTTATTGAGGTGTTTTTACGGCGAATGGAAAGGCGAGGGCTTGCGGCGGCTAAGTAGTGATAAGGGCATCTCTCGATGCCCTTTTTGCGTCGCGCCCTAGTAGCCGCACAATGAGGCATAGCGGTCGCGATGGAAGCCGCTGTGCCCCAATAGTTGAGTCGCTACGCGAGAGCGTTTTAGGAAAAAGCCAATTTCGAGTTCGTCCGTCACACCGATGCCGCCGTGCATCTGCACAGCCTCGTTTGTTACCAGCTCGAAAACGTCATTCATACGCGCTTTGGCTAAGCTGGCAAGCTGAGGCAAGTCCGCACGCTTGTCATCAATGGCAGAGAAGGCATCAAAGAGCACCGATTTTGCCAATTCAAGCTCGATATACATCAGCGATGCGCGATGCTGCAGGGCTTGAAAACTGCCAATTTTTACGCCGAACTGGTCACGCTCTTTTAAATACTCCACGGTGCGCTCAAAGCATTCGAGCGCGCCACCGAGCATCTCTGCTGCCAGGCAAACGCGGCCGCGATCAAGTACCGCCTCCAGAACTGGCCAGGCCTGGCCCAGCTCGCCGATAAGCGCATCGGCTGAGACGTCCACGTTATCGAAACTGAGGGCAGCAGCGCCGCGGCTATCGACCATTTTACGGCGCTGACGAGTTAGCCCGTTGGCATCGCCGTCTACGAGAAACAGGCTCAAGCCATCAGCGCTACCGGCTGTTCCGCTGGTACGCGCAACCACGACCAGCTTATCTGCACTGTGCCCGTCGACAACGAAACTTTTATTGCCATTCAGGCGGAAACCGCCGTCGTGGGCTTCTGCCGCCATTGCGGTATCGAGTGGTGCGTGGTGGTGCCCCTCTTCGAGGGCGAGAGCGAGGGTGAGCTCGCCGCTGGCAACCTTGGGAAGCAACGAGGATTTTTGCTCTTCATTGCCGCCCAGCAGAATTGCCGACGCGCCGAGCACAACGGTGCTTAGCAGGGGGGATGCGGCCAGCGTACGGCCACTTTCTTCGATGATTGCGCCCAGGCCCATAAAGCCAAAATCCAGGCCATCGTACTGCTCGGGCAGGACAATGCTGGCCCAGCCGAGTTCACACATTTGCTGCCATTGCTGCTGGGAGTAGCCGGTTGGGTCGTCACTGTCGCGCAACGTGCGCAGCGCTTCTACCGGCATATTTTCGCTCAAAAAATCCTTGGCGGTGTCCTTGAGCAGGCGTTGTTCTTCATTAAGTACCAGTGCCATGTTGGGCTCCCTTAATTACTGCTGAGGCAAGCCAAGGACACGCTTGGCAATAATATTGAGTTGCACTTCTGATGTGCCACCGGCAATGGAGAGTGCTTTTGAGAACAGCCAGCCGCGCGTCGTCAGCTTTTCGTCTTCGTTAAAGCCGTCGCCGTCCCAACCGAGTGCCTGGTGACCAAGCAGCGCGAGTAACAGTTCTTCTTTGCGCTTACCTTCTTCGGTACCCACGTACTTCATAATGAGCGGTACATTGCTGTCGGCCTGGCCACTCATGCGCTCTTCAAAGGTGCGGAAATGCGTCAGGCCAATCGCGCGGTAAGCCATTTCATGGCGCACCAACTGGTCGCGTAGCGCCGCATCTTTGAGCTTGCCGTTTTCATCTGTGCCGACATATTCCAGTGCCGCTTGAACGGGGCCAAAGCTGGGGCCAGGGGTATCGCCACCGATTTCTGACATCAACTTGCGCTCGTGCTTGAGCAGCGCTTTGGCAACCGACCAGCCTTTGTTCAGTTCGCCAATCAAGTTGGCCTTGGGCACTTTCACGTTGTCAAAGAAGGTTTGGCAAAACTCAGATTCGCCGCTGATCAACTCAATCGGTGTTGTGGTGACACCCGGATCATCCATGTCGATGAGTAGGAAGCTGATGCCTTCTTGTTTTTTTGCGTCTGGGTCTGTGCGGACCAGGCAGAAGATCCAGTCAGCCTTGTCGGCATTGGTTGTCCAGATTTTCGAGCCGTTAACCAAAAAGTGGTCGCCCATATCTTCGGCGCGGGTTTGCAGGCTGGCCAAATCGGAGCCAGCGCCGGGTTCTGAGTAGCCCTGGCACCAGCGCACGTCGCCGCGCGCAATTTTGGGAATGTGTTCCTGCTTTTGCTCGTCGTTACCAAACTCGAGTACGGCGGGCCCAAGCATCCAAATGCCGAGGTCAAAAAGCGGGGTACGGCAACCCAATGCCTTCATTTCTTCTTTCAGGACTTTGGCTTGGCGCTCATCGAGGCCGCCACCGCCCAATTCGCTGGGCCATTCGGGTACTGTCCAGCCTTTGTCGCGCATGCGCTCAAACCACAGCTTTGCATCGTCGCTGGGGAACTGTTTGTTTTTGCCCGCCCACACTTGTTCTTCGCGGGTAATTGGCAGGCGCTGTGAGGCGGGGCAGTTGTCCTCCAGCCACTGTCTGACTTCGAGGCGGAATTGGTCGAGATCGGCCACGTCGCTCTCCTATTTTATTGGGAATATGGCAGTGCCGCGGCAGCCGTGCCGGGCGGTTTCAATGGTTGCTCAGCTTAGCGAAAGGCAGGCACAAGGCAAGAGCCAAACGCGTCATGCCGACTGACATATTGGGTCACTAATTTCATTTGCTTCTCCTACTTTTGGGTGTTTACGCCAACGCGACAGTTGCCGATGCTTGTCGGTTAGCCGTTGGCGCAGCGATACTGCGCGGCGAGTTCATTGAAAATAATTAGGAATAGCTATGACTCGATTTGAGAACAAGGTGGTAATGGTGACTGGTGCGGCGTCGGGGATTGGCCGTGCGGCAGCCCTCAGGGTGGCATCGGAGGGCGGCAAGGTCTTTTGTACGGATATTAACGAAGAAGCCTTGCAAGAACTGGTAGCGGACATTCAGCAACAGGGCGGGGAAGCCATCGCACAGCGGTTTGATATTTCCGCCGAGGGCGCCGCCGAGGACTGCCTCGCCAGTTTGATCGCGCAATGGGGAAGGCTGGATGCACTGGTTAATATGGCCGGTATTTTGCGTTTTTGTAATGCCCACGAGACGCCCCTGGAGGTGTGGCAGAAAATCATCGCGGTAAACCTGACCGGGACCTTTATGCTGTGCAAAGCGGTATTGCCTGAGTTGCTCAAAACGAAGGGGGCGATTGTGAATGCCGCCTCAACGGCGTCGCTGCAGGGGTTGCCCTGGGGCGTTGCCTACGGTGCAAGCAAAGGCGGCGTGCTGGCGATGACCCGCAGTATTGCTGTGGAGTATGCAAAGCGCGGTGTCAGGGCGAACTGTGTGTGCCCCGGTGACATTAACACCGGGATGGTGGAAGGCCTGAGCTTCCCCGAGGATGCCGACTTTGACCTCCTGAACCGAATTACCTCGCTGAGCGGCGCGAAGGGGCCGGAAGTGGTGGCTGGCGCTATCGCATTGTTGGCCAGTGATGACGGTATTCATATTACCGGTGAAGAAATACGGGTAGATGGCGGTATTCTTGCGTGATTTTGCCGACAAATCGCCTTGTGTGGTGGGCCGCTGCTGTTTAGTCTTGCTGCGTTTAGTAGATGACTTCAGCGGAGTGACGTATGGCGACCTACCTTCTTGCCATTGATCAAGGGACGACCAGTTCCCGGGCTATTGTTTTTGATAATCGTGGCAAGATCTGCGGTGTTGGGCAGCAAGAGTTTACCCAACATTACCCGAAGGATGGCTGGGTAGAGCACGATCCCGAGGAAATCTGGCAAACCACGCTGGCGAGCTGTAAAGCGGCGATCACCGCAGCGGCAATCACGGCTGATCAAATTGCCGGTATTGGTATTACTAATCAGCGCGAAACGACGCTGGTATGGGATCGAAAAACGGGTGCCCCCGTTTATCCAGCAATCGTTTGGCAGGACCGGCGAACCGCCGACTGGATTTCTCAGCTTAAGGAGCAGGGCCTAGAGGGAACGGTAAACAAGCGCACAGGCCTGCTGTTAGACCCTTATTTTTCTGGCAGTAAGCTTGCCTGGATACTCGATAATGTTCCGGGGGCGCGCCAGCGTGCCGATGCCGGCGAGTTGGCCTTTGGCACGGTTGACTGTTATCTGCTGTGGCGTCTGACCGGTGGGCGAGAGCACGCAACCGATGCCAGCAATGCCTCGCGGACTCTACTGTTTAATATTCATCGTCAGTGCTGGGATGAAGATCTTCTGGAAATGTTCAATATTCCTGCGTCGCTGTTGCCTGCGGTGAAAAACAGCTGCGACGACTTTGGCGTTGCCGATGCCTCACTGCTCGGTGCTGAACTTCCCATTGCGTCGTTGATCGGTGATCAACAGGCCGCGACCGTCGGGCAGGCTTGCTTTAAACCGGGCATGGCAAAAAGCACCTATGGTACGGGTTGCTTTGTCATGCTCAATACAGGCAACCGCGCATTAACCTCGACAAACCGCCTGCTGACGACGGTGGCATACCGCATTAACAATGAAGTCTGCTATGCCCTCGAAGGCAGTATATTTATGGCCGGCGCGGCGGTGCAGTGGTTGCGCGACGGTCTGAAATTAATCGGTTCGGCAGCTGAAACCCAGGCGCTTGCTGAGAGCGTTGACAGCGCGAATGGCGTGTTCATGGTGCCGGCATTTACCGGGTTGGGCGCACCGTATTGGGACCCCGATGCACGCGGGGCTATTCTCGGACTGACCAGGGACACGGGTATTGCGCATATTGCCAGAGCGACACTCGAGTCCGTCTGCTATCAAACGCGTGACTTACTCGAGGCAATGGCAGGCGACGGCGCTGATATTCAGCACCTGCGTGTGGATGGCGGCATGGTTGTGAATGATTGGCTGGTGCAGCGCTTATCCGATACCTTGGCCTGTCATTGCCAGCGCCCTGCCGTGACAGAGACAACCGCCCTCGGCGCGGCATACTTGGCTGGCTTACAGCTAGGCTTATACGCCTCATTGGATGAAATTGCGGATATGTGGCGCGAGGAACGCAGCTTTATGCCGGCCATGAGCGAGATCGACCGAGAGACTCGTTATCACGGTTGGAAGAAAGCCGTCGCTCGGGTTCGCAGTTAAACGCGGATACTCAGATCCAAGGCGCTTATCGGCACAGGGCGGCTGATGTAGTAGCCTTGGATGTAATCCACTTGCATGCTGCTTAACACGTCCATAGCGGCTTTTTCTTCAACGCCCTCCGCGATGACTTTCTTACCGAGGCTGTGGCTCATTTCGATGATGGACCGTACCAGCGCCTGATCGTTTTCCCGCTCATGGATAAACCGAATAAACGCCTGATCAATTTTGATGTAGTCCACCGGCAACTCCCTTACATATTCGAACGAGGTGAAGCCGACCCCGAAGTCGTCCAGAGCGATTTGTGCACCGCTCGACTTGATCTGCTCTAGCAGGGTGCGAGCATTGTCAATGTTTTCCAGTGCATCAGTTTCAACGAGCTCGAAAATAACGGCATCAGGTGTGACGCCTGTGTCATCAATAATTTGTGCGAGCCGTTCTGAAAAGTCGGGCTGTTCCAGTGTTGGCGCCGTTATATTGATGCTCAGTTGAATGCTTACCCCCGCTTGTTGCCACGCTGCCAGCTGGCGCAGGGCTTTCTCGATAACCAAGTAGTCGATTTGTGGCATCAAGCCTGACTCAGTAGCAATGCCCAGGAATTTGGCAGGGGCAATAAAGCTGCCTTCGTCATCCAGCATTCTGACTAAGCTCTCACAATGACTAATGCGCT
This sequence comes from uncultured Spongiibacter sp., assembly GCF_964011655.1. NCBI lineage: Bacteria > Pseudomonadati > Pseudomonadota > Gammaproteobacteria > Cellvibrionales > Spongiibacteraceae > Spongiibacter > uncultured Spongiibacter sp. The sequence continues at coordinate 18,567 of NZ_CAXGPO010000008.1, forward strand.
GGCTTTTGAGATCGATGATCGGCTGGTAAAAAAGGACGAGGCGATTATTGTTCAGTGCTTGTACAAGCTGCTCTTTTAGTAAGTATTTTTCCTGCCGGTTTTCACGGCTGTCCTCTTCATCAGCATAGTAGACATGACCCTTGGCCTTATTTTTCATTCTTTGCATCAAGGACGTGGCATTGGAGAGTAATTCGTCCACAGTGCAGGCATCGCGTTCGTACTTGTCGACGATGACCGTCGCGTTAATAGACTCGGTATGATTGCCGAGGGTTATTTCAAAGTGACTGATGGCATCGAGCTGCTGCGGTGAGGCAGGAGGCTGTGAGGCAAGTAATACACAGTATTCCCCTGATCCGGTGCGCGCTAGCAAGCACGAGTTATCGAGGATCTGACTAATATGGTTCGCGAATTTGCGTAGTAGGTCGTCACCGCAGTCAAAGCCGAAGCGGTCGTTGAACTCAGAGAAATTGTCGATATCGACCATGATCAGGCTTATGGCTTGCTCGTCCTCGAGCCGATGAATTCGGCGGTGGGCTTCCTCGATAAAGGTGCTTCGGTTAAGCAGTCCGGTGACTCGGTCGTGTTCGCCTAACCAGCGCAGGCTTTCCTCGGCACGTCGGGTTTCGGTAATGTCTACGCCCAGAGACAGGATCAGCTTTGTACTGTCTAACTCAACAATTGAGTGAGTCCAAAGGAAGTCGTGAATTTGCCCATCAGCCGCGAGGAAGGGCAGTTCATTTTGAAATTTCCGCTGATTTTTATCGGCCATATTTCGCAGCGAATTGCTGAGCGTGACATCGCGCTCCGGGTCGCGAACCCACTGATTGATATTGGCATTGACGGGTAGGTTGCTATTTAAGCCGCTGAGCATGCGTCCCATCGCGTTGATGTTCTGAATCGTGCCATCCAAGCGGTGTGTAACGACGACCATCGGCGAGTTTTCCAGCAGCATTTCATTAAACTGCTTGGCTTCTGTTAGGGCGTGAACCTTGTCTTGAAGTTCATATTGGTGGCGGGCGATATCCTTGTTGAGCAGTTCCAGCGCATCGGTTACCTGTTCTGCCGTGTCGTGTAAGAGGTCAATTTCGTCGGCATAGTGGCGATGTCGTGGGACGGTGCTGAGGGCCTTGCGTGCCTCGTCAAATCGCGAGGCAGATAAAAGAGGCAGGGTTTCAGTAATCGTATTGAGCTTGCTCAGAGGAGGCCGCAGCGTTAAGTAGACGACGATAATAACGAGTACTGACGTGGAGAGGGCGGCAATGAGTATCTCGCGCAGCGTTGCTCTCGCTAGCGAGGAAATATTTGATTCGTCAGAGATAATGGCCAGATGCAGGTTGCCGTTCGGCATTTCAAAATAGCGTGCCCCAAGGTAGGCACCATTTGTCGACCCAAAGAATGTGCCCTTCGAAAGGAGGGTTGAGCCGCTCGTTGCCAGTATGCCCGCCAACATCTGGGCGCTTTTGTTGCCGTGGCTGGAGAGTAGTGTTTGTTGGGCGACATCATCGCTTTCTGCCGATGAAAAAATAACCAGTTCGGCGCCAGTAATATCAAAAAAATCTTCAACCAACAGCGAGGCTGAGCGATTGATGTTTACAATTAATTCGTTGCCATCATCGTTTATTAGTGGAATAAAAACGCTTTGCGTACAGCCTGGGTTACAGATTATCGAGGCGTGCGGTCGCTGGTTTTCAGTAATACTCGCTACCGCGAGCTGAATGTCCTGCTCACTGGGCTGGTAGCTTGTGCCTTCAAGGTGTGCTGACGCTAAGATGGCCCCGTTTATCGATATGAATACCACAGAATCGATGCCCGACATTAACGACGGCGGCGGTACATTGTTGTTGCTAATTGCTTCGATACTGGGGAGCTGGTAGTGATCGGCGCTGCGAAATAGCTCGCGGCTTGAGCGCTCAACAAGGGTTTTAAAAGTTGATTCCAGCCGCTGCAGGCGCTTGTGCACACCGGCTTCATAGTCATTTAGGGTGTTGTAGTAGGTGAGCGCCCCCCGACCAAACATGATCAGCGTGATCATAACGAAAATGATGGCGCACAGTTTTTGAAATAGGCTCAGCCCCTTCACAGTCTCCCGCAGTTGTGCGGAGTGCGGCAGTTTTGAGTTCATTAGAAACGGTAGCCGACCATGACCGCAAGCATTTCGGTTCGCTCACGGGTGCCATTTGGGTTGTCTATGTCGGGAATGCCTCCGGTGCCGCGCATGCCTAACAGGTCGGCAGCAATCGTCCAGTTTCGCGATGGTGACCATTTTGTGCCGACCACGAGGTGTTGTGTATCCGTCGCGTTGCGGTTATCACGATCGTTCACGCTGTATTCTACGCGGCTATGTAAGCTGATTTTCGGTGAAAGCCGGTATTCAGCCTGAAGGTAGGTCGCTTCAATATCGTTCTTGGCATTGCCCAAGCGCCCGGCTTCATATTTGACGGTGGTGAGGCTGTATTCCGCAGTAAATGACCAGTCCTGCAGGTTGTGCTGCGCTGACAGCACGTAACCACTGGCGTAAAGATTTAGACCGTCAGCGCCCATAAAGTTGGTGTCGAAGTCTAAGCCAACATTGTACATCGACAGAGCGAAGCGGCTGCGTCCACCTGACATCGCGTGAGAAAACTGCGCAAAAATGGGGTGATCGAGACTACCCTGTGCAATTAACTGAGAGGTTGATGTGCCGAGCAAGTTCTTAATAACATCTTTCGACAGGCGTTTATTCCGCCCTGCAGTCAACGAAAAGCTGGTCGTAGAGTCTTCGGCGTCCCAATAGCTGTAGAGTTGAGCGCCATCAGATGAAAATAACAGCTCTCTTAAGCCGTTGCCCTCGTAGTAGATCGCTTGCGGCATAAGAATGCTGGGCCGGGTAAATAAGACATCCCTTGTTTCATTGTAAAAACCGTAGGCATTGCGAACGCGTCCCACACGGATGCCCAGTCCGGTGACATCATTTTCTATTGCTTTATAGTCGGCAAAAAGAAAATCCACGCGAAGGCTGCCGTTGTCGGTGGCGCCGGCATCTCTGCTAAGTAATTGCCCGGCAAAATTGAGAGAGTTGTTAAGCCGCCAATTCGCGTTCAGGCCAATTTCGGTCAGTTCGGTAGACCCGCGTTGGCTGTCGCCGTAAAAATTGTTGCTGTCACTAAGCAAGTAACCTTGTGACGCAAAGCCGTGAATTTGCCCACCCGGGATTTCCAGCGCTTGTGTCGCGGCTGGAATAAGGGCGAGTAGCGAGACAATTGCAAATTTATTCATGGCTGTAGTCCGGTAGGCACGATGGCGTAGTACTGCTGCTTATTTACCGATAATTCGCCAGGCGCATATCCAATGGCACCAGGAGTAGAGGTAACAATCCTCCGCAGCTCCTCAATATCTTTTACTGTGGTTGGCGGTGTCCCCACGCCGCTAAAAATCACGCGATCCCACTGGTCTCTAAGAACATAGGGGTAGATTTTCAGTACCGTTTTGCAGAAGTTTTTATGCAATGGGTGGTTGTCGGGTAGTACAAAAACCTTGATAGGTGTTTGGTTTTCCCAGCTGCGCTTTCGCAAGGAAAATATCGCCCGCAGGGTGCTGGTGTTGAGCTTGTCGAGATTCACGCTTTCGTGTGCGATGAGCGTGACGGGGGTGCCCGCCGATGAAAAGTTGCAGGCGAGGAAAGACCACAGCAGCAAGGTTGCTACAAGCCAGCGGGGGCGATTAAGTGACCCTATGCCCACAGTGCTGTGGCCTCCGTATTAGTTGGGGTCAATTAAGGAGAGGAATCATCGACCCTTGGCTTCATGCGCGAGTATTTCGGTTTCGGAGATGGTTACTCATTCTCGCGAGGACGTCTGTTAGGGTAAACCGAAATACACGTCCTTCGTCCACCTACTATAGACCGCAACTACGGTTGTTGCATGGTGTGTAAGCGCTGGGCCAGCTGTGCATTGAAGCGCATGATTCTCTCGGCGTTCGCGCCGAGATCACCCTTGCCAACGCGTGATACGGAGCGCAGGTCGATTTTGCTGCCACCCTCGGTTTCTTGCAGCCGGATGACGATGTCGTCGGTAAAGCCAAACCAGAAACTTCGGCTTGTTGCCTCTATGTGGCCGGGTTGTTGGTAGTGTATTTCCCAGCCCATGTCCTGCGCGGTGATGATGCAGAGCTGCTGAGCGCGATCCAGCGGCAAGGCAGTGGTAATACCTGCGAGATCTGGGTAGGCCGCGCGCTGTATGTCAGCGACCTCTTGGGTGTAGCGCAGCGGGTTGTCGCTCGGCTTGCGTAACGACGCTGCTGCAATGAAGCTCGGCGGTGACACCAGGTCAGTACTGATGTTGTGGATCAGAGGGCGATTACTGCCGGAAAGGATATTGAAGGCCATAAAACTGATAGCGGGTAGCGCGAGAACGGCGGCGCGGCTAAGCCTTTTTTGATCATTTGCATCTTTGCAGCGACGGCTAAATAGGGCGGATAGTGTGATGGCGCTTAGCGAGAAAAGTGCCGAAGCGGCAAAAATCAGCAGCCCCACTCTAAAATGGGCGAGGTCGGCGCGCACGGTAACGGCGCTTGCTGCCAGCATGATCAGTGATAAATAGGCGAGCCTCTCGGCCAGATAGACGATGCGCATTGTGTCTCCCGTGTCGCAGAATAGGTGGCTAGCACGCTGAGCGTAGTCGATACAAAGGATAATTAAAATGACTTGCAGGCGGTGTTTTTGCCACTGAATTCTTACCAAAGCGTAATTGCGTCGCGCTATGTTTTTTCACGATAGCGTGATTTACTGTTCTGGTTATAGATGTGTAACTCATCGCCAGTGGGCCGCTCCACTGGCGAGACTAATTTAAGAAGAAAGAGGTTTTTACGATGGGTAGAGTCGCCGGGAAAGTCTGCATTGTGACAGGCGCTGCAAGTGGAATGGGTAAAGCTGACGCAATCATGCTGGCCGCTGAGGGCGCGAATGTCGTGCTGACCGATCTCAATGAAAAAGATGGCCAAGCAGTGGCCGAACAGATCGGTGAGAAAGCGATATTTATCAAGCACGATGTGAGCAGTGAAGCCGATTGGCAAAATGTTGTGAATACCGCTGTGGAGACGTTCGGCCGCTTGGACGTGTTGGTAAATAATGCTGGCATGATGGCTCTGGGCAACATTGTAGAGTGCAGTTTGGAAGACTATCGCCGGGTAAACTCGGTAAATAGCGAAGGGGTCTTCCTCGGTTGTAAAACGGCGATTCCCGCTATGGAAGCCAGTGGCAATGGCGGTTCGATTATTAACATGTCTTCAGTGGCAGCACTGCACGGTATGTCTTTCGTTGCTGCCTACAGTGCCAGTAAAGGCGCTGTGGCCGCATTGACTAAGGCAGTGGCGCTGTATTGCCGAGAAAAACGCAACGGTATTCGTTGTAACTCCATTCATCCCGATGGCGTGAAAACCCCGATGGTATTCAAAGTTGCCACCGGTGCTGAGACCGCTAGCCGCGAGGAGATTGAGTCCTTGTCTACCGAGGCGAACCCAATGTGTGAGCCCGAGGATATTGCCGCGTTGGTAACTTACCTGGCCTCGGATGAGTCTCGTTTTGTCAACGCCGCAGAAATGCTGATCGACAACGCCGCTACGGCAACGCCTCCCATCGGTATTTAATTTAGCAAGGGGCTCTCTGCCAATGCGCAAGATACAAATTTTTTTGTGGGCCTCTGGGTCTGCCGAGGACTTTTTTGACCGTGTATTGGCGGATGTTCCGCCCGCGCTGCTGGCGTTGGAGGGGCTTAGCCGCCTGCAACTAAACCTTGCCGATGGCGACGTTGCGGCGGCCGCTGAAAAGCGTATCGCCAGCGACGGCGTGGCACTATTTGATGCAATGTGTAGTTTTTATTGCGAGGCGGATGAAACGCTTGATCAAGCCATAGCGGTGCTCGCAAACGTGGCGGCTAAGGTTGCGGTGTATCAGGTGGAGGCAGAAGAGCCGCTGCGAAATACCCGGTATCCGGTTGCAGCTGGGCAGCGCACCCCGGGTTTTAGTCAGGTGGCACTGCTGCGTTGTCCCGAATTTCTGACATACGAGCAGTGGCTGGGCTACTGGAAAAATACCCACACCCAAATTGCCATCGACACACAGTCCACCTTTCGCTACGTGCAAAATCGTGTGGTGTCGGGGCTGAACGAGGACGGTGGCGCCTATCAGGCGATCGTCGAAGAGTGCTTTCCTGCTGAGGCAATGACCAGTGCAGAGGCGTTCTACAACGCAGATGGCCAGCCCGAGCTCTGCCAGCAGCGTATGCAAGCCATGCTGGAGAGTTGCGCGAAGTTCATCGACTTTAACGAAATCGATGTTCAGCCCACCAGTGAGTACTGCTTTTAACCCACGCCTTGGCGGCGGCTTAATCTTCTTTGGGTAGCTGCTTTAAAATGGACTCGAGCTTGTCTGCCAAAAAGCGGCTTGCCGCGTAGTCCATGGCCCGACCTAGTTCCGCATCTACTACAATTTGAGCGAGGGGGCGCAGGCGCCATACTAACTCGGCAATTTGCGGAAACTCCTCTTTGGGCGGAAGGGGCTGTTCACCGTAGGGCTCGAGCACATGCTGAGTGACCAGTTTTACAAAGGAGTCTGCGACGGGCTGAACCTTGCCCCGCATTAGGGTGAGGATCTCCAGCAGATCCTCGAGTGGAATACCGGTTTTACACAACTCCTGGGCGACCTTAAGGGTGTTCATACTGGTCACCCGCAGTTGCGCGCCGTTGACCGAAAATAAGTCCAACTCAGCCGCTTTTTTTATTGCTGTCGGCGTCAGTTTGGTGCCAAACATTTTTACCATTTCGGTCATTGGCAGGTTGATTGGGTCTTCCTTCCCCCAGGGCGAATTTATCGCCGACTCCATTCCCAGTACTTCACTCAGGCCAATGCCTTGCTCCATTGCCGAGAGCAGTTCCCTGATTGAGGAGAGGGTATAGCCACGCTCCAACAGGTTACTAATTAGTCGCAGTCGCGAGAGGTGCTGGTTGTTGTAAATGCCTTTGCGGCCGCGCAGCGCGGGTGGTGGCAGGACACCGCGGTCCTGATAGGCGCGGATGTTGCGAACGGTGGTGTTCGCCGCCAAAGCCAACTCCTCAACACTGTATTCACGTTGCTCACTGTCGCTCATGGCATTGGCCTCCGCCCCTTGGGGCAGGTATTGAGCGATGTTGTTCATGGTGTCTTCGGGGAAATGCATTGGCTTTTTGCTGCTCGGACTGGGTTGAAGGCTTGGCAGGCGTACATGAGCTGCCATGAAAATCTATTCTAATCAAAGGCTTGAGTAATTTCAGCCCCGGGTGCATGTCGGTACTGCACAAAAATACCGTCACTGTGTTGACAAGGCGACGGTCGCCATTTATGTTTCATCAAATAATGTAACATAATAAATTGCAACATAAGGGCGTGTCATAATGGGTAGTTTTAGCATATTACGCGCGGGCGGCATAGCGCTGGCCTGCGCCGTTCCGGTGTCTTCGTTTGCGGCGAAACTTGAGGAGGTGCTTGTCACTGCCCAGCATCGCGAGCAAAGTTTGCAAGATGTGCCCGTTTCCGTGAGCGCCATCGGCGGCGAAAAAATGCTCGAAGCGGGCATTAACCGCATGGAAGACCTGCAGGCCTACGTACCCAATCTTACCGTCACTGAAAGTGGTATCAGCACCGATATCTACGTGCGTGGTATCGGCACCGGCATGAACCAGGGGTTCGAGCAGTCGGTGGGGATGTATGTAGATGGTATTTATTATGGGCGCGCCCAGTTAGCCCGCGCGCCTTTTCTTGATCTTGCGCGCGTTGAAGTGTTGCGCGGCCCGCAAAATATTCTGCAGGGCAAGAACAGTATTGCCGGGGCGATCAATATTATTACAGCGTCGCCCAGCGATGAGCTTGAGGGGCTGTTTTCCGCGCTTTACGAACCAGAATTTGATGAGAAAGTGGTCGATGTGATGTTATCGGGGCCAATTACCGACAATTTTGGTTTGCGGTTTTCTGCGCGCTTGCGGGAGTTTGGTGGCTACATGGAAGACCTCAATTTAGATATTGAGGGACCTCAGTACGACCAGGCCACATTTCGCTTGAAGGGCACCTGGGATGTGACTGACCAGCTGCGCGCCGAATTAAAATACGAGCGGGGCAAGTTTGACACCGTGGGGCGTCACGCGGAGATCATCAACGATGAACCTTCGACGTCGAGCAATTTTGTCTTGGCGGGGCGCACACAATCGGAAATTCTCGATCGCAGCTTTTATCCTCCTTTTTTGGACGTTGATACCGACGACTCGGTTCGAAATAACTATCTCGACTACAAGGGGCATTCCAACGGGAATTACAGCAATAACGACACCAATAACCTGACGCTGAATGTCAGCTGGGTTAGCCCGGATGGTCATGAATTTCGGTCTATTACAGGGATTCTCGATTACCAGTACAACGACCTGTGCGACTGCGATGCCACTGCCGCAGAGTTGTTTAAGTTTGAGATGGAAGAGGACTACCGTCAGGTCAGTCAGGAGTTTCGCTGGGTCTCTCCCGGTGGGGAGTTTGTGGATTATATCGCCGGGGTGTATTTCCAGCAGAACGACTTGCTGTTCAATGATGAGTTAATTCAAGACTCGAATCTGGTGGTAGAGCTGTTAAATGCCGCCGACTTCATAGAGGGCGGTGCCAGGGGCGATCTTGACCCCTTAACACTGGCTGCAGACCCCTACGAAATCCTGGGTTTTGGTGATGCGGGGAATGCTATTAGAGACATTAAAGGCCCCCGGGAATTTACCAGTAAATCCAAAATTGCCTCGGCGTTCCTGCAGGCAACTGTCAACCTGCACGATACCTTGCGGCTAACCCTCGGTGGCCGCTATACCTATGAAAACAAGAAGGGAAGCAGAAAGCTGACTATTACGGATCTTGATGGCAATGAATTGCCGCAGGGTGAGGTCGACACGGTGGCAGCAATCACCTTTGCGATGGAGCGCCATGACTTACAGGGCGAGCGCAGCGAAAGCCAGTTTTCGCCGCTGATAAATGTGCAGTGGGACTATTCCGATGAGGGCATGGCATATTTCACGGCGACAAAAGGCTTCAAGGCAGGGGGCTTTGATGCGCGCTCTAACCAAACGCCAGAAGCTGAATTGACCTATCGCAACCCCAACGCACTTGCACCGAATCAAACCATTCTCGAGGGCACCTTCGAATACGATGAAGAGGAGGCCCTGAGTTATGAGTTGGGCCTGAAAACCGGCCTGTTTGACGGTGCCGCAGAGTTTAATATTGCCGCGTTCTACACCGAATACAGCGACCTGCAGATCAGTATTTTTGATGGCAGCATCGGCTTCCAAGTGGGGAATGCCAAGGAGGCTGTGACCATGGGTATCGAGATGGACGGTCGCTGGCAGGTTACAGACTATCTCACTCTCGGGGGGGCGCTGGCCTTGCTCGATTTTGAATTCAAAGATTTCCAAAATGGCCAGTGTCGCCAGGACCAAGCGCCCGACGCACCCAATGGCCGCGACTGCGATTATACCGGGTGGTCGAACCAGTATGTGGCGGATTGGTCGGGTACCTTTATTGTGGGTTACGTTCGACCTATCAGTCCCACCATCGGCATTGGCGCTTCGCTGGATGTCATTTTCACCGATAAATACAACCCTTCCAGCAACCTTGACCCGCGCGTTGAGCAAGAGGGTTTCTACAAATTCAATGGCCGTTTGGGCGTGGGGGCCATTGACCAAAGTTGGGAGCTGGCGCTGGTTGGCAAAAACCTGACGGATGAAGTGATTGTCGTCTATGCCGCCGATACCCCACTTGCCAAGACACTGTTTGGCACGACCAGTCACACAGGGTTTATTGAGGCTCCGCGTTCAGTTGCCCTGCAATTCAGTTACCGCCTGTGAGCGCCGAGCGGCGCACGCTGAAAGAGGACAGATAATGATGACGTTGATGAAGAAGTTTACCGGCGCCGAGTGGCTGGCCGCAGTGTGTTTGATGATGCTGGCTACATTCAGCCACGCCGCAGAGTGGCGCGAAGAGAAGCGCGAGCAGGGGATAGCGGTATTTACCCGTGAGGTGGCGAACTCCGCTTTCAGGGAATTTCGCGGTGAGGCAAGGGTGGACGCGGAGATTAACCAGATTATGGCGGTGCTCGATGACACGGAGGCCTTTACCGAGTGGATGTACAACTGCCGGCAGGCGGTATTACTCCATAAGTCGTCGCTGTTGGATCGCTATCAGTACTTATTAAATGATTTCCCTTGGCCTGCCGCTGATCGCGAAATGCTGATTCGCAATCAAATTAGTCAGGACCCGGCAACCAGAGTGACGCGAATTAGCCTGGAAAGTGTCGCCGGGGATGAGCTGCCGGCGAGCGGTCGGGGCGCTGTTCCAAAGGCCAAAGGCGTTAAACGGGTTACAGCGTTGCGCGGGTTCTTTGAATTAACGCCGCAAGAAGATGGCACAACAAACGTGGTGTTTCAGCTGCATCTGGACCCTGCCGGCGGCCTGCCCTCTGGCCTGGTTAATAGCCTGATTGTGGACAACCCGTTCGAGACCTTAAAGCAATTGCGCGTTGTCGTTCAGCAAGCGCAATACCAGAATTTCAATCCGTTCTAGCCCCAGCGGGCCAGACAAAAAATAAGTCAAAATTAATTTGACATAGATTGATGTAACATTAATTATACATCAAGCGGTGTAACATAAATTGATGGCTCATCAGGAGGCGCAAGCTATGAAAACAACAGTGATGCCCGTAAGACGTAATTTAGAATTTAATCTGCCCGCAGACCGGGTTGGCGATTGGCATGCCAAAGGGGTTCATGTCAGTCATTTCTTTAATGCGATGTCGCTGTTTTTTCCCGACGGTGAGCGCTTTTTTATCGACAGCGTGCGCGCGTATCGTGATGAGGTGACCGACCCGGAGCTGAAAGAGGCAGTGCGCGGCTTCATTGGCCAGGAAGCGATGCACGGCCGCGAACATGAAGACTATAACGATGCCCTGGAGCAGCGGGGCATGCCGGCAAAGCGCAACTCACGGATTGTGCTTGGCCTGCTAAACATTACCCGAAAGATTGAAGGGCGCGCCGGGCAGTTGGCAATCACAATTGCCCTGGAACACCTAACCGCAATCTTAGCTGATATTGTATTGCGAGAGCCGCGCACACTGGCGGGTTCAGAGCCGCGCTTTGCCGCTATGTGGCGCTGGCACGCCCTGGAAGAAACCGAGCACAAGGCCGTTGCCTTCGATGTTTATCAGCAAGTGGTCGGCAAGGGGCCGTTGGCGTATTTTCGTCGCTGCCTCGCATTGATCGTTGCCACGCTGGTGTTCTGGGTGATGGTGATTCCTATCCACATTGGCATGGTAGCCCGAGAGGGCAAGCTATTTAGCCTGACGGGCTGGCTGGGTGCATTTAATTTTCTGTGGGGCTCGCCGGGTACGTTGCGCCGGGTTATTCCGGATTGGCTCGATTTCTTTAAACCAGGCTTTCACCCCTGGGATCACGACAATCGCCGTTATCTAGAGACCGTCGATGAACTGGTCGCCGAAGTCGAAGGCTATGACAAAGCAGCCGGAGCGGCCGCGTGAACACCTTAGCGGTGCCAATTTCCGATGAGGCGGATGCGCTGCTGCAAATGCAGCAGCAGTTTCTGGCTGGCCCACTTGCTCAGCACGATGCGGCAGTGCTTTCTGCCTGGCAGCCAAAGGCACGTTCGCTGTGGCGCTGTTTGCAGCCAATTATGGCGCTGCGAGCAGGGATGCGTCAGGCGGTCTCGATGATTGATGGTCACCGAGTTCAGTACTGGGTAGGCGGACAGGCGGAAGGGCCTACCATGCTGTTACTGCATGGCTTTGGTGCCAGTCGCGAAAACTGGGCGTTTTTATTGCCGAGACTGGCGCAGACGTTTCGTTTATTGGTGCCCGATTTACCGGGTTTTGGTGTCAGCGAATTCCGCTACGGTGCTGAGTATGCACTGAGTGCTCAAGCGGACAGAATGGCGGCATTCCTGGCTAAACAAGGGGGTGGCCCTGCCTACGTGGTGGGCAGTTCAATGGGTGGGGCAATCGCCGCGCAACTGGCGGCTCGCCATGGAGAATCCGTGGCGGCGCTGTGCCTAATGAATGCAGCCGGTGCCCCCGGTAGCAGAATGAGCGTGCTGGAAAGTGGCTTGGCTGCCGGGCGCAACTACCTTGCGCCAAAACAACACAGCGACACCGCCAAGGTAATGGCGATTTGCCTACACCGCCGTCACCGGCTAATGGGGATGGGGTTAGCCTGGGCAATGGCCGGAGAAATGTGTCATCGCCACCCCGTGAATCAGTATCTTTTCGAGTCTCTCGTGACGTCATTGCACGATACATGGTGTTGTCTGCAGGGGATATCAGCACCAACGCTGGTGTTGTGGGGCGATAGCGACCGGGTACTTGATGTGAGTTGCAGTGACGCTTTTCGGCAGCAAATTCCCCAGAGCCACGTGATGGTGATGCCGGGCGTTGGTCACCTACCGATGTTGGAGGAACCCGCGGCGACGGCGAATGTGCTTCGTGATTTTTGGGTCGGCAAAATGGAACTATCACTATGAATGCGAATATCCATCAGCGAGCGCAGGACACTGTGTTGGACGTGGCGATTATCGGTGCGGGTTTTGGTGGGCTAGGCCTGGCTATTCAGTTGCAGAAGCAGGGCATCAATAACTTTCAGCTCTTCGAACAAGCGGAGGACGTTGGCGGGGTTTGGCGCGACAATCTCTACCCGGGAGCGGCCTGTGACGTGCCATCGCATCTCTACTCATTTTCCTTTGAGCCCAATCCTCGGTGGGGGCGCTTGTTCAGCCCACAGCAAGAGATTTATCGCTACCTGCGCCACTGCGCGGATAAATATCAGTTGCGGCCAAAAATTCGCTTCTCCACGCGGGTAACCGCGGCTGACTATTGTGAAAGCAGCGCTCAGTGGCGTTTGGAATTGGCAGGCGGGCACCCCGTATTTGCGCGTGCTGTTGTGGTTGCCATCGGCGCTCTGAACATTCCTCAATACCCCAATATCGAGGGTATTGAGCGCTTTAAAGGTGTGGTGATGCACACCGCACAGTGGCAGCGCGATGCTAACTTACGCGGCAAGCGTGTTGCGGTGGTGGGTACTGGCGCAAGCGCTATTCAGGTGATTCCTGCTATTCAGCCAGAAGTCGGTTCACTCACGGTATTTCAGCGTACGCCGCCCTGGGTGCTACCCAAACACGATCGCCGCCTAACCGCGGATGAACACGCACGTTTTCGCCGGTGGCCGATGTTGCAGCGGATAGTTAGGCGCCTTCAGTATGTGAAGATGGAAAGCGTCTTGCCAGCATTTATTTGGGACAGTCTATTCACTCGCTTGGGCGAGTGGGCCGGGCGCAAATACCTGCGCAGCGTTGTTAAAGATGAAGCGCTCAGAAACGCCCTGACACCGCAGTACTCGATGGGCTGCAAGCGCGTATTGTTGTCTGATGATTATTACCCCGCGCTCTGCCAGAAAAATGTAAATGTGGTGGCCGACGGGGTAGCGCGTATGGATGAATCGGCGATTTATAGCAGTGATGGTGAACGGCACGAAGTCGATGCGGTGATTCTTGCTACCGGTTTCAAGGTTCCCTCTGCGGGTGCGCCAATGCCTGTTCGCGGCTTGGGTGGGCGCTCTCTTGAAGAGGATTGGGCTGAGGGGGCCGAGGCGTACAAGGGCATTACTGTGTCTGGCTATCCGAACTTGCTTTACCTGATGGGCCCTAATACCGGCCCCGGTAATACCTCCGTTATCTTCTACATCGAGTCGCAGATTCGCTATGTGCTGCAATACTTGCAGACGCTGCGCGAACGGCCTGATTGTGGTCTGGACATCAAAGCGGATGTGCAGGATCAGTACAACAAGCGCATTCAAAACATGTTTCGTGGAACGACCTGGATGTCGGGCTGTAACAGCTGGTATCTGACCCAAGATGGCCGCAACACGACGCTATGGCCGGGGTTTTCGTGGCGCTACCGTCTGATGACACGCTGCTTTGCCTTGTCGGACTATCGTGTTGTCGCAGCGGATAGCGCCAAACCGGCATTATCCGCTCACGAACCCGTTGCACTGGATTGTGCAGAGCTTCCCTAAGTGTTCAAAGAGGTCTATTGATGACTAAGGTAAAACAGGTCGTTGCCGTATCGGGTGCGGCGTCGGGAATTGGTTTAGCGTTGGTAAAGCAACTTCTTGGGGAGGGCTGCGCAGTCGCAGCCTCGGATATATCAGCAAAAAATTTGGCCGCCTTACGCCCGCTCGCGGATGAACAACACTTGCTGCTTAGTTGCGTTGACGCTGCTGAGCAGACGGCTGTTGCCCTCTGGGCCGCGGAGGTGAAAGAACATTTCGGACGGATTGATGCGGTGATAAACAATGCGGGTGTGTCGCTGAGTTGTCATGCCGCAGAGCAGCCCCGAGAGCACTTTAGCTGGCTGATGAATATCAATTTTTGGGGTGTCGTCAACGGCTGCGAAGCGTTTTTGCCTTACGTAAAGGACGCGGGCGGCTGTATCGTCAATATATCCAGCTTGTTTGGCCTGCTGGCGGTGCCGTCGCAGTCGGCCTACAACGCGGCAAAATTCGCCGTACGTGGCTACTCAGAGTCTCTCCGTCAGGATTTAAAGGGCAGTGGCGTTGCGGTGCTTACCGTCCACCCCGGCGGCATAAAAACGAATATTGCGCGAAACGGGCGACATTTTCATGACCTTCACGGCAAGGAGAGTGATTTGGACGCCACAGCGGCAAATTTCGACAAAGTGGCGCGCACCAGCCCCGAGCGAGCTGCAGCGAAAATTATTCATGCCATGCGCCGCCGCCGTCGACGTTTGCTAATTGGCAGCGACGCCGTTTTTCTGGATTGGGTTCAACGTTTATTTCCCGCCAATTACGATCGCTGGTTGGCGCCACTAATACGTTTGTCGTAACGTTTGCTTTGGGCTGCCCTCAGCCCTTTTTTCTTACTACCTGAGCGAGGGCGCTGCTGTTATGCTTGCCGGCTTGTAAATAGCGGAGGAGTGCAGGTGAGCGCTACGATACAGCTAGAGCCGTCCTGGCTTGAGGAATTGCGTGGAGAGTTCGAGCAGGAGTATATGCATACGCTGCGGCAATTCTTGCAGCAGCGTCGCGAGCAGGGGGCACAGATTTATCCTAGCCCGTCTCAATGGTTCGCCGCGTTAGACAGTACGCCTTTCAAACAGGTGAAGGTAGTGATCTTAGGGCAGGACCCTTATCACGGCCCTGGCCAAGCCCACGGCTTGTGCTTTTCTGTGCAACCGGGGGTAAAACCGCCGCCGTCTCTGGTCAATATTTTTCAAGAGCTGCAGAGTGATTTAGCGATCGAGCCTGCGCAGCATGGTTATCTGCAGTCATGGGCTGAGCAGGGTGTGCTATTGCTCAACAGTGTTCTCACGGTCGAGCAAGGACAGGCGGGGGCTCATCAGGGCAAGGGCTGGGAACGGTTCACCGATGCAATCGTGTCTTCGCTAAATCAACATCGCGACGGTTTGGTGTTTTTACTGTGGGGCTCTCACGCACAAAAGAAGGGCGCCGCGATTGATTCGAGCAGGCACTGCGTCCTGAAGGCGCCTCACCCGTCGCCGCTGTCGGCCTACCGAGGTTTCTTCGGCTGCAGGCATTTTTCCCAAGCCAACGCCTATTTACAGGCGCGAGGGCAGACGCCTGTCGATTGGCGCCTACCTCCTGCGTAACGATTTACAGGTCCGGTAGCTCATAGGGAAGCGGTAGCAGTGTGACGCGGTGCTTGCCGTCGGCGGTAAAGATAGGCGAGTTCACCGCATCAACCGCGAGTACCGCCAGCAGTATGCTGTGGTCATCTGCGTTATATAGCGAAACGAGCTTGCCGACACTCTGCGTGCCACCGTCGCCAAACAGCTCCGTAGCATCGCTTTCATTTATTGAGGCGTCCACTTTCGCGGCGTAGAGGCGGCGCTTGAGTTTGCCTCGATATTGAATGCGAGCGACGACTTCCTGGCCGGTGTAGCAGCCCTTTTTGAAATTTACCGCGCCCACCAACTGGTAGTTCAATTGTTGGGGCAGGAAAAGGTCCTGTGTTGCAGCGTGCACCTCGCCGATCCCTTGCAGGATGTTATCTCTCTCCCAGTCAGCGCTATCGCGAACGGCGACGCCGTCACAGAGCGCGGGCCAAAGTTCGGCGGCGCGCGTGTCGGTGAGCCAGCACTCATAGCGCAGGCCGTCGTCGTCCAGTTGAACGATGATCGTGTCAGGGTCTACGGTGAGGCTCTCCAGCGCCGCGCTGGGGGCGGCGCCGAAGAGGGTGCGCAAACGCTGCTTGGCGCCGGGGCCAGCCACGCCAATGGCAAAGCGCGTTCGGGGCTGGTCGCCAATTTCGGCTTTTGAGAACACAATATATTTTTTCAGTAGGCTGCGGGTGTTTTCACAAATATCGGCACGCATATGCAACAGGGCCAGTGTTTCGGAAGGCTGAGCGCCGATAAAGCTGCTCAGCACGCGACCTTTGATATTGCAGTAAGCGCCGCGGCTGGTCTGGGCCGGGGTGATCGCGCGCCAGTCACAGCTGGTTTGCCCCTGCAAAAAAGTGCTGCTGTCAGGTCCATCTACGTGTAAAAAGTCGTATTGATAGAGCGGTGATACCCAGTCGGCTGCGCCGTGTTGTTGCTCGCCGCTGGCCCAGAAGCCGCTCGGTTTGATTTGGCTCTGGGGGAATTGCTTAGAAAGTAGCGCTTCAAATGTGCTCATGGGTCCTGTGCTACCGTTTCGTCGGTACCGTGTGGTGAATGAGGGATAGTATTCTGGTGTGATTTTCACGCCTTTCGGTTAGACGCTAACCGCTTCGCGGCGTGAATTACCAGTGGCGGGGGAGCTTTGACTGCAATACTGGCTCAGGATCACGGTATACTATACAAGTAAATGTCGCCAATGTTGGTGGCTCTCCCTTTATGCAGTGGAAAATAATGCTTTCGGAAAACGAGATCAAGCGAATTTACTGGGCCTGCCGGCGTGGCATGCTCGAATTAGACCTAGTTATGGTGCCTTTTTTTGAGCAGCGCTTCCGGTCCCTCGACGAGCGCGATCAGCAGCGTTTCATTCGCCTGCTTGAGAGTGAGGATACTGAGTTATTCCAGTGGTTTCTGGGAACCACCAGCCCGGAAGACCCTGAGTTGGCCAGTATTGTGAATGATATCAACGCATTCTCCCGCGCCGCTAAGGCTTGAGCTGCGCGCTTCGCGTATCGGCTTTTGCGTATTTTGCCTGCTCGCCGCGTTGGCGCTAGCGCTGACACCCACCATCGCTCCGTCGGTTGAGCGTTGGGCGGGGGGCGCCTTCGTGGCAGCGAGCGCCGTGTTGCTTCTTCAATGTATCGTGCTGGCCTACGTATGGCGGATTTGGCGAAAAACGCGGTCAGTTATTTTCGGCAACGGTTTGGTGTTGCACGCAGATGGCGGCGGTTGGCGAGCAGACATTGAGGGCAAACTCGTGGGCCTGGATCTCAGCTGCCAGTACTTTTCCCGTCATTTACTGGTATTACAGCTTTGCGTCGATGGTCGGTGTTGGTCGCTACCGATACTAGCGGATCAACTAAGTCGGGAAGACTTTCGCGCCTTACGGCGTGCTTTGCTACATGGCCGTTGGTAACGTATCACTGTCTGTCATTACCCAAGCGCTGAATTTTAGCTTGTGCTCTGATGACTGTAATTGTCAGGTACCAATACAGTGTCTTGCGCCGTGGGCAGCGTGGCGGGGTAGTCCAGCGTGTAGTGGAGGCCTCGGCTCTCTTTCCGTTGCATGGCGCTGCGAATAATCAGTTCAGCGACCATGGCAAGATTGCGCAGCTCTAATAAATCATTACTGACTTTATAATTGGAATAATATTCAGCAATTTCCTGCTGTAATAGGGCGGCGCGGTTCAGTGCCCGCTGGAGGCGCTTATCGGTGCGTACAATGCCGACGTAGTCCCACATAAAGCGCCGTAATTCGTCCCAGTTGTGCGAAATGATCACATCTTCATCAGAGTCAGTCACCATTGACTCATCCCAGGGTGGCGCAATAAGCGGTGCGCTGAGGTCGTCGAGGCGGCTGTTGATATCTGCTGCGGCCGCGCCGCCATAAACAAGGCATTCGAGCAGTGAGTTACTCGCCAGGCGATTTGCGCCGTGCAGTCCGGTAAAGGCGGTTTCACCGATGGCGTACAGTCCCTCAACATCGCTGCGGCCGCGTTGGTCGACCATCACGCCACCGCAGGTATAGTGAGCGGCGGGAACGACCGGGATCGCTTCGCGGCTGATGTCGATACCAAGCTCAAGGCAGCGCGCTTTAATAGTGGGAAAGTGCTCAAGCAGGAACTCTGAGCTTTTATGGCTAATGTCTAGGTAGACGCAGTCGCTGCCGAGCCGCTTCATTTCATGGTCGATGGCGCGCGCAACAACATCGCGAGGGGCGAGTTCTCCGCGCTCATCATAGCGCTGCATAAAGCGCTCGCCTTTGGCGTTGAGCAATTTCCCACCTTCCCCTCGTATGGCTTCGGTGATAAGGAAGGACTTCGCCTTGGGGTGATACAGGCACGTGGGGTGGAATTGATTGAATTCCATATTCGCGACCCGACAGCCCGCACGCCACGCCATCGCAATACCGTCGCCGGTAGCGCCGTCAGGGTTGCTGGTATAAAGGTAGGCCTTGTTTGCGCCCCCGGTTGCCAAAACGCTGGCGCGGGCGTGGAACAATTCCACATGGCCGCTGTCTCTGTTAAGCACGTAGGCGCCATGACAGCGTCCGTCGCGGACGACGAGGTCTATTGCGACGTGACGGTTAAATATCTCGATATTGTGGTGCTCTTTGGCTTTGGTGCTCAGCGTTGTCGACACCGCGCGGCCCGTGGCGTCAGCCGCGTGAATAATTCTGCGCTGGCTATGGCCGCCCTCCCGGGTGAGGTGTAGTTCGTTGCTGTCGTTGTCGAAACGGCTGAATTGGACACCTTGAGCGAGCAGCCAGTCGATACTGGCGCTGCTATGCTCAACGGTGAAGCGTACGGCGTCTTCGTGGCAAAGTTGTGCGCCGGCGTTCAGGGTGTCGCTGACATGGGCATCGATACTGTCATTTTTATGGAGGACAGCGGCAATACCGCCTTGAGCCCAATAGGTTGCGCCCTCGTTGAGCTCGCTCTTGCAAAGCACGGCGACTTTGGCGTGGCTGGCAAGCTGTAGCGCCAGTGATAGGCCAGCAGCGCCGCTGCCGATAACTAGCACATCGTGGGCATGGAAATGGCTCATTGCGGATGTTTGCTCCCGAGGCGGTCCGGCGATACTATGCCGTCGGAGTTTAAGAGGCGCAAAGTATACTGGTAGCTGCGCCGCAGACCAACACGCGTGGTGTTCTCACGCGGTAGTTTAAGGACAGTAATGTTAGAACTTCTTCAAAATTCGCTGGTCTATTTGGCAAGCGCTGCTGATCGACCATTGGTGAATGTACATGAGCCAAGCTAAACAGGCAGACCAGCAGCTCGTTGAGCGAGTCCAGCAGGGGGATAAGCGTGCCTTTGATCTGCTGGTACTTAAGTATCAACACAAAATATTTGGTCTGATATCCCGCTATATCAAAGATAGTGACGAAGTGCAGGATGTTGCCCAGGAAGCCTTTGTTAAAGCCTATCGGGCTTTGCCCAAGTTCCGTGGGGACAGTGCCTTTTATACTTGGTTGTATCGCATTGCGATCAACACGGCGAAAAACTATCTGGTCGCTCGCAACCGTCGCCCGCCGGGCAGTGACGTGGATGTGGCTGATGCCGAATATTTTGAGGGGCCGTCTGCTTTAAAAGAAGTCGAGACGCCAGAGAACCGCTTGTATGGCGAAGAGCTAAAAAATGTGGTTCAGGACGCGATCAAAACTTTGCCTGAAGATTTGCGCGCAGCGCTAACTCTGCGTGAATTTGATGGTCTCAGTTATGAAGATATTGCAGCGGTGATGGATTGCCCTGTTGGAACAGTGCGGTCGCGAATTTTCAGGGCTCGCGAGGCGGTGGATAGTCGAGTAAGAGCCCAAGTGAGTGGCGAAGAGGTGTAAATATGAAAGATGGCATCAGAGAATCTCTGTCGGCAATGATGGATGGTGAAGCCAGTGAGCTTGAGTTGCGCCGAGTTCTGCGCTCAGAAGATGCGGCCTTGCGCGCGGAGTGGGCGTCGCTCCACCGCAATCAACAGGTGATGCATGACGGCGAGCTGCCGTTTGCCGGGTTCGATATTTCGGGCCGAGTGATGGCCGCGATTGACGATGAGCCAAGTGCGGTGAAACGCGGCTCGTCCTGGCGTCAAGCGCTAACCGGCATGGCCGTCGCTGCCAGTGTTGCGGCAGTCGTCGTGTTCGCCGGCAGTGAACGTATGCTCGGCGGTGGCACCTCAATGCTGGCGGCGTCGGAGACGTCGGTGAGCAGCGGCCGTGTTTACCCCGCTCAAATGTCACCTGCCAATGGCGGTGTTCCTGTAAGTGCCATAGCAGGGGGCACGCCCAGTATGAGCCCAGCAGTGAAGAGCGAAGCCGACAAGCGTTTCGACGTATTGCTTCGCAAGCATACCGAGCGGGCGTCGCTGAATAATGGCCAAGGCTTCGTTTCGTATGCGCGGGTGGTGTCTCAGGAGTCAGAATAAGTGCGTTGTCGTGTGATATTGGCGGTCGCTGCGCTGGCGTTTAGTCAAGCCAGCTGGGCGAATGGTCCGGAAACGTGGCTGAAGCGAATGACCGACAGCCATCGGACCCTCAACTATCAGGGTGTAGTGACTTACCAAGTCGACGACCGACTTAGCAGTTTTAAGGTCAGTCATGTTGTCAAAGATGGTCGCGAGTACGAGTCACTCGAAGCGCTAAGTCACGGCGAGCATGAGGTGATTCGTCAGGGGCACGATATTAGCTGTGTGCACCCCGGCCCTGAATTATTGCATCTTCTTGCCGGTGACTCGCCAGAAGCGAAGCAATTGCAGAAGCTTTACCATTTGTCCCTCCGAGAATCGGGCAGCGTTGCTGGTCGCGCGGCAATAGGGTTGTCGATCCAGCCTAAAGACGTATACCGCCTTGGATACCGGCTCGCTCTGGATAAAGAAACGGGGTTGTTGTTGCGCTCTGAAATCGTTAATAAGCGCGGCAAGGTGCTTGAGCGCTTTGAGTATGTTGTGCTTGATCTCAGTTTTGATGAGGCAGCGCTTGAGCGCGATGAGTCACAGCTCATCGCACACCCCCCCGTTGGCGAGCAAGGCAGCGTCCCGGAGGTTAACTGGCGCGTATCCTGGTTGCCTGATGGCTTTACGCCCTTGGCTGTTCGTGATCAAGCGCCGAGCATCAGTTACACAGACGGTTTGGCGGTATTCACGGTTTTTGTTGAGTCCACCGAGGGTGCCGCGTCGCAGAGTGATAGCCATATGCGGCGAGGCGCGTCAGTAAGTTACAGCACTACCCACAAATCGCGTGGCGTACGCGTGTCAGTGGTGGGTGAGATTCCAATGCTGACCGCGAGACAGGTAGCGCTCGGTGTGGAGTGGCCTGAATAATGATTTGTGAGCGCGGGCGTGTTGTGGCTGTGGAGACGTCGGCTCTGTGGGTAGAGACCGTGTCCCAAAGTAGCTGCGCCAGCTGCTCTGCGAAGAAAGGCTGCGGGCAGGGGCTGATGAACAGTTTGCACGATGGTCGCCGCAATCAGTTGCGTATCGCGCTAAATGGACTCCCCGCGAGTGACTACCCCGTGGGTAGCGATGTGGATATCGCCATTCCCGAAGCAGCGTTAGTGGGTGGTGCGTTTATTGTCTACCTGCTGCCTTTGCTGAGTATGATCCTCGGTATGCTTGCTGGGAATAGTTTGTCAGGTAGTGAGAGCGTTGCTGCAGTGTCGGCACTGGTGGGATTTTTGCTGGGGCTGGGCGGTGTACGGGCCCACGCACTATTGAGCCGAAACAGTGAGCGTTTTCAGCCCCGTTTAGTCGGGCATCATGGCCGGGCGTCCGCCGAGCCACTGCAGTTTTTCGAGCATTAATAGGCATTTAGCCGCCTCCTGTGACAATACACATAGCTTAGGTAGCGGGCTTTGCGATACAATCGCGCCTTTATTTTCCTCAATGGCTTTGTCCCGGGGTTCTGCCAAACGTGCCTAGTCTCGACCTAATTCGTAACTTTTCTATTATTGCCCATATTGACCACGGAAAATCGACCCTGGCGGATCGTTTTATCCAGTATTGTGGTGGCCTTGCCGACCGTGAAATGGCCGAGCAAGTGCTCGACTCAATGGATATTGAGCGCGAGCGGGGTATTACTATCAAAGCGCAGAGCGTGACGCTCGATTACACCGCGAAGGATGGTAATACTTATCAGCTCAATTTTATCGACACCCCCGGACATGTTGACTTTTCCTACGAGGTATCGCGCTCGTTAGCGGCATGTGAAGGCGCGCTCTTGGTGGTGGACGCCGCGCAGGGTGTTGAGGCGCAGTCGGTGGCAAATTGCTATACCGCGATAGAGCAGGGGCTCGAAGTACTGCCGATTTTGAACAAAATGGATCTTCCGCAGGCCGACCCTGACCGGGTAAAACAGGAAATCGAAGAAATTATCGGCGTGGATGCCAGCGAGGCAGTGCCGGTCAGTGCGAAATCCGGAATGGGCATAGAGGACGCTTTAGAGCACTTAGTTGCCGCCATTCCCGCGCCCGAGGGGGACCCTGATGCCCCCTTGCAAGCCCTGATCATCGATTCCTGGTTCGACAACTACCAAGGGGTTGTCTCCTTGGTGCGAGTGAAGAACGGCACCCTGCGTAAAGGCGATAAGGTCATCAGTAAGTCGCTGGGTAAAACGCATTCCGTGGATGTCGTAGGGATATTCACGCCCAAGCAAACCAATACCGGTGTGCTCAAAGCCGGAGAAGTTGGCTTCCTTATCGCCGGCATTAAAGATATTCACGGCGCGCCAGTGGGGGATACCTTCACGCACGCCAGCACACCTGATGTGGACGCGCTGCCCGGTTTTCAGAAAGTAAAGCCGCAGGTCTATGCCGGGATGTTCACGGTATCTACCGAAGACTACGAAGACTTTCGGGAGGCCTTAGGGAAGCTGACATTGAATGATGCTTCTTTGTTTTACGAGCCTGAAACATCAGATGCCCTGGGTTTTGGCTTTCGCTGCGGCTTCCTCGGCACGCTGCATATGGAGATCATTCAAGAGCGTCTGGAGCGTGAATACGATATTGATCTGATAACGACGGCGCCCACCGTAATCTATCAAGTGCTCAAGAAAAACGGCGAAGAGGTTATGGTTGATAACCCTTCCGCAATGCCCGACCCCGGCGAAGTTGAGGAAACCCGCGAACCGATCGCCAGGGTAAATATCCTGGTTCCGCAGGAACACCTCGGCAATGTGATGAGCCTGTGCTCGGAGAAGCGCGGCGTTCAGATTGATATGCAGTTTTTGGGGCAGCAAGTATCGCTGACATGGGACATCCCAATGAGCGAAGTGGTGCTGGACTTCTTCGACCGGTTGAAGTCGGTGAGCCGTGGCTTTGCCTCGCTTGACTACAGTTTTGAACGCTTCGAAGCGGCGAACCTAGTCAAGCTCGATGTGCTGATAAATGGTGACCGTGTTGATGCGCTGGCGATGATTGTCCATCGCGATTTTGCGCAGTCCCGCGGGCGGCTGTTAGTTGAAAAGATGAAAGAGCTTATTCCACGACAGATGTTTGACGTGGCAATTCAGGCGGCAATTGGTGGGCATGTTATAGCGCGTCAGACGGTAAAGGCGCTGCGTAAGAACGTAACTGCCAAGTGTTATGGTGGCGACGTATCGCGAAAGCGTAAACTGCTTGAGAAGCAAAAAGCAGGGAAAAAGCGGATGAAGCAAGTCGGGAATGTAGAGATTCCGCAGTCGGCATTTCTTGCCGTCTTAAAGGTAGATGGATAAGGGGTATATGGCCACATGGTTAATTTGATCTTACTGTTCGTCGCGGCGACGTCGCTGTGTGTGTGGCTACTTCAGGAAATCAAAGGGCGTCGGCAGATGCAAACCGCATTGCAGTGGTGTGCCGAGAAAAAAACCGCTAGCGATGCGGTGGCGCTGCGCCGTCAGGTTGTGCCCGCTTGGGTCGAATGGAGCTATCGGTTGGTATCGGCATTGTGGCTGCTCTGGGTTGCCAGTGTTGTGCTGATTAAAGATGGCGATTTTGCACTGGCCCTGGTGGTGCTCACCGCGCTGGCAGGGGTGATTGCTGGCCTTGATCGCTTTGTTTTTGAAAAGGGCCGTCAGGCCTATGTTAACGCCGGCAAAATCGCCGTATACATTACCTACTTTGTTAAGCAGGAGCAGGAGAACCTAAAGCGGGAATTTGGCGGGATGTTGCCGATCGCCGAGAATGCGCGGTCATTTTTCCCCGTGCTGCTCGTGGTATTGGTATTGCGCTCGTTTGTCGTTGAGCCGTTTCAAATTCCCTCCGCGTCGATGGTTCCCAGTCTCGAAGTTGGCGATTACATCCTGGTCAATAAGTTTAACTATGGGTTGCGCCTGCCGGTTGTCGGCACAAAAATTTTAGAAGTGGGCGAGCCCGAGCGCGGCGATGTTATGGTTTTCTTCCCTCCTGGTGATAGCCGCTACTTTATCAAGCGCGTCGTGGGTTTGCCTGGCGATAAACTGCGTTATGTTAATAAAAAGCTCTATGTGAATGACGAGTTAGTGCCCCATACCCTGGTGGCTGAAGTTCCGCCCTTGCAGCCTGTTACCCAGGTGGTTCGCGAGCAGCTCGGTAGTGTAGAGCACCTGATTCATCACGATAAACGCATTTATCGCGGTGATTTTGAAACAACGGTAAAACCCGGTCATTACTTTATGATGGGTGATAATCGCGACAACAGCAGTGATAGCCGAGTTTGGGGGCAGGTTCCTGAGAAGAATATCGTCGGTCAGGCGTTTGCAATCTGGATGCACTGGCAATCCTTCTCTCAGCTACCCAGCTTCGATCGCGTTGGCCAAATACGTTAACGGTGCACAGGAGATAATAATGAAAAATCAGCAGGGCATTGGCCTACTATCCTTTGTCATCATTGTCGGTGTTGCCATGGTTTTGGGAACGATGGCAATTCGTCTCGCCCCCTTATACGTTGATTACTGGTCGCTCAGTCGTGTTATCAGTGACGTGGCCGAAGAGAGTAAAGGTGCCGAAGTGACGCCTGCACAGATTCGTCAAAAACTGTCGCGCAGGTTTATTACAAACCGGATCGAATCGATATCTTTGCGCGATATTAAGATCAAAAATAACGACGAGGGTGTGCTGATTGATGCCACCTACGAGAAGCGCGTGCCGCTATTCATCAATATTGACGCTGTCGTTAAGTTTGAAGACGCGCTTTTTCAGGTTGAACGCTAACTGGTATGCCGACACTTTCCGATGTGCTGGGATACGCTTTTAATGACGACGCCTTGTTAACGCAGGCGCTGACTCACCGAAGCCTCAGCGCTGATCACAACGAGCGACTGGAGTTTCTTGGTGATTCGTTGCTGAATATGATCGTTAGTGATTTTTTGTACCGTCGTTTTCCAAATTTGGATGAGGGCGAGTTGAGTAGAATTCGCGCCTCGTTAGTGAGTGGAAAGGCCCTGGCGGCTGTCGCTGCTGAACTGAATCTCGGAGAGCACCTTCTGTTGGGAAGCGGCGAGCGCAACAGCGGCGGTAAGCGGCGCAGCTCCATCCTTGCGGATGCTGTTGAGGCCATTCTCGGTGCGATCTATCTCGATGGGGGCATGGCGTCGTGTCAGGCCTGTGTTCATCGTTGGTTTGCCGGCCGACTGGAGAGTATTGATCCCACCGCGAGTCACAAAGACGCTAAAACGCGGCTACAAGAATATTTGCAGGCGAAAAAGCAGCCCTTGCCGCAATATCGCCTCTGCTCGACAGAGGGCAAGTCTCATCAGCAGGCCTTTACTGTCGCATGTAAGGTAACGCTGCTGAACGGGGAAGTTGTGGCAACGGCAAGTAGTCGACGCAAGGCAGAGCAAGCTGCAGCAGAGCAAGTGCTGGCGCAGCTGGAGAAGCAAACATGAAACACCAGAATGAGAGCGGCACACGCTGTGGTTATGTGGCAATTGTTGGCCGCCCGAATGTGGGTAAATCCACGCTACTTAACCATATACTCGGTCAAAAACTGAGTATCACATCAAGAAAGCCCCAAACGACGCGCCACCAGCTGCTGGGGATTAAAACTGAGGGTGATACGCAGGCGATCTATGTCGACACCCCCGGGCTGCATTTGCGCGACGAAAAGGCGATTAACCGCTACATGAATCGGGCTGCCAGCTCGGCTCTGAAAGATGTTGATCTGGTGCTTTTTCTGGTAGATCGCGATCGCTGGACCGATGAAGACGACCTTGTTTTGGAGAAGGTGAAGCAGGTCGACTGCCCGGTGTTGCTGGTGGTAAACAAGATCGATCGGCTTAACGACAAATCGGAATTGCTGCCACTGCTGGAACAGCTTGCTGAAAAGCACAGTTTCACTGAAATTGTGCCTGTCTCGGCATTGCGCGGCCACAACCGCGATGATCTTGAAGCCGTTATTGAACGCTACCTTCCAGAGGGGATACACCTATTCCCTGAGGATCAGGTAACCGATCGCAGTGAGCGTTTTCTTGCGGCGGAGCTTGTTCGCGAAAAGATTATGCGTCAGCTGGGGGAGGAAGTGCCCTATGCGATGACGGTCGAAATTGAGGAATTCAAGGTATCGCCGCGCCTGATAGAGATCAGCGCACTGATACTGGTAGAGCGCCAAGGGCAAAAGAAAATACTGATCGGTGAGAAGGGGAGTCGCCTCAGGCAGATTGGTACAGAGGCGCGCAAGGATATGGAGCGCGCGTTCGACAGCAAGGTCATGTTGCGCTTATGGGTGAAAGTGAAATCTGGCTGGTCCGACGATGAGCGCGCCCTGCGAAGCCTCGGTTATAACGATTTCGAGTAGACCATGAGTGCGCGTATAGAGGGTCAGCCCGCATACGTGTTACATCTTCGCGCCTATCGTGATAGCAGTGCGATCATCGATCTATTCAGCCGCGACTATGGCTATCTAAGCGTCGTAGCCAAGGGACTTAAATCGTCGAGCAAGAGCCGCCAGCAATGGCGCGCGGCCTTGCAGCCTGGCAATCTCATTCAGGTCTCCTGGCAGGGGCGCAGTGAGTTAAAGACCTTAGTTGATGCGCAGCTGAACAGCACGTTTCCACTGCGCGGCAACGCGCTGTACTGCGCTTTCTACATCAACGAGTTATTGGGAAGATTGCTGCAACCCTTTGACCCCCAGGCGGAAGTTTTCAAGTTGTACGGCCGCTCTTTGCTGGAGCTGTCCTCAGGGAGCCGTGTTGAACCCATACTGCGCAGCTTTGAGCTAACTTTACTTACCGAGCTGGGCTACGGTGTCGACTTCTCGCCCATTGAAAGCGCCCCCGAGGCCTATTTTATCTATGACCCGGAGCACGGCTTTTGCCAGGTATCGGCGTCGATGGACGCTCACCAGAAAGCGTTTTCCGGCCATCTATTGCAGCAGTTAGCACGTGCCGAGTGGGACGCCGACACGCTTAAAGTAGCGAAGCGCCTCAACCGGCTTATCCTTGCGCCCCTTTTGGGGGACCGGCCACTGAACAGTCGAAAACTGTTTCTCCGGCAGTACTCAGACTAAATCGCCGGCGCTGTTAGTCGAATAGGGCATCCAGCTCGTGTTCTTCGCGCCATGCCAGCAATTCGTCTATTCGCGTAATCACTGCGGTGAAGAGCGGTTGCTGAGGTGGCTTCTGGGCAGATAAATTGGCCTCTAATTCACAGACGGCTTGCTTGAGAAGTGGGACGCCGGTGTAGCAACAATTCCCTTTCAAACCGTGATTGAGTTCGGTCAGCGTATCCCACTCCTTGCTATCGAAGGCCTGTGTGAGCTGACTACGCAAACCTGGCAGTTCATCGAGCAGCATTGAGAGCATGTTTTTTGCCAGCGTAGGGCGCTGTTTGGAGAGTAATAAGCACTGTTTAAGGTCCACGGGCCTGGGTTGCTCCTCGGCGTCGGCGTCTGCCTCAGGTGCGTGTGCGTCGTTTGGCGGCAGTTCACAGGAAGGGGCCAGGTAGTGTTGCAAAATATTGGTGAGCTGCTGCTCATTTACCGGTTTGCTCAGGTATTTATCGATGCCGGCATCGCGCAGCTGTGAGGGGTTTTCCGGTGCGAGGTAGGCCGATAGCGCCACAATTGGGGTGTGTTGGTTCTTTCCGCGCTGGCGTATCTGGCGGCTTGCGGCAATGCCGTCCAGCTGTGGCATCTGGATGTCGATAAATATCAAGTCGAAACACTGCTCTTGGCAATGGCTGACTGCTTCCACGCCATTTTGAGCGCTGACGGGGCTGATGCCGGCATCTTCCAGAAAGGTGGAGAGTATGAGCAGGTTAGACGGGTTGTCATCAACGATGAGCACTTGGCTATTGCGAAAATGTCGGTTGTTGAGTTGGTTATCATCGCTCAGGCCCGTATTCAGCGCGTCAAAAAGACGAACATGAGAAACCGGCTTGCTGAGCCAGACATTATTGTCTTGTGGGTGTTCCTCGCTGTGGTAGCTCAAAACCACGCAGGCGCCGTCGCGATGAATAGTGGGTAGCGGTTGGCAGCTCTCCTCTGCATCCAAGCTCAGAATGCAGTGGTCTGCCTGGGTATTAATATCATCAATTCCCTGGCAGAGCTGCACGTTCATGCCCCAGCCTTCGAGCAGGTCGCAAATGGCGAGGCCGTATAGCGGGCTGCTGTCATACAAGGCAACAGTACTACCCTGTAGGGATTGGAAGTCACGCATTTGCATCGCATTGTGATCAATTGCCAAGCGCAGACTAAACCAAAAGGTAGAGCCGTGTCCGAGCTCGCTTTCTACGCCGATTTCGCCGCCCATCTCCTTAACCAGGCCTTGAACAATGACCAGTCCCAGCCCGGTGCCGCCATATTGACGAGTGACAGATGCATCGCCTTGGCCAAAGTCTCGGAAGATATGCTTGCGCTGCTCTGCGCTCATACCAATGCCGCTGTCAGTGACCTTGAAGGTCAGTGTTGCGTAATCGTCGTCCCGCTCGCTACAGGAGATATCGACGCGAACGGTTCCGGTTGGGGTGAATTTAATCGCATTGCTAACTAAGTTCGTCAGCATTTGCCGGAGTCGGAGGGAGTCGCTGAGGATTGCCTCAGGGGTGTCTTTCTCGACAAACAGTGCAAGGTCGAGACGCTTCTCCGCTGCGCCGGGAGCGAGCATGATCAAGGTATCTTCAGCAAGTTCGCGGAGTTGCACTGGGGCTTTATCGAACACCAGCTTCCCAGCCTCAAGCTTGGAGAAGTCGAGAATATCGTTGATGATGGTGAGCAGGTTAACGGCGCTGTTGCGGATGGTCTCTACCGCTTCGCGCTGTCGCCCGCGAATATCCGCCTTGAGAAGAATATTACTGAAACCCAGAATACTGTTCAGAGGTGTGCGAATTTCATGGCTGGTGTTGGCGAGAAATTCCGATTTAACTCGGCTTGCAGTGACGGCTTCGCGCCTCGCTAGGTCAAGCTCGATATTCTGTATTTCAAGCGTTTCTAAGGTTTCACGTAAGTCGCTGTTGGATTGTTCGAGGTTGAGTTGCAGCTCCTTTAGCTCCCTTACCTGCGCCGCGTTCAGTTCATTGAGATCCTCGGCTAGCTCACTGAATTCGTCGCCACCGGGAACATGAATGTGCAAGTCTCTCTGGCCGCTGGTGAGGCGGTGAGTTGCCATCCGCAGAATTTGTAAGTCGCGGCCGATGTTGTGATTGATATAACTAAAAAACAAGATACAAACGAGGACGCTGAGGCCCAGAAAAATCGCCGCGGCGAGGTAGCTCTGGTACTTCATTAGCTCGTATTGGTGCCAGCCATAGCTCATTTGCACCCAGCCGAGGTGGCCATCTGCATCGGTCTGATGGCCCTCTGCAGATAGCGGTGCATGAATCGCCCACGTAATTTGGAGATCATCGGCTTGATCCATGACCTTAAAGGGCATAAACCGGCTCAATCCCTCGACATTGGGCGGTGGCGTTCCGGGGCCTGCGTGCGAGATGAGTTCGAGGTCGCTATTGTAGATACTCACCGCGCGTACACCGGGCTCCTCAAGCGCCGTATGTAGAATATAGGCCAGCGTATCTTCGTGGTGGTCCTGCATCATATGGCTAGAGACAACACTCAGCTGCTGGGCGGCGGATTTGGCACGCTGAGTAAGCAGCTCTCTGCTGTCTGCCAGTTGCTGTTGAGTCAGGTAGGCACTGAAACCCACCGAAATGAGAAGTACGGGCAGTAGCCCCATGATCAAGATAAGCCGTTTAAATCCGTATCGCCTGCGCATGTGAACTGGAGCCTATGACTAGGGCAGTGGTATTATCACTGCCAAAAGTTTACGCGGTTGCCATCCTGTGGCCGCTTTATCACTGAAGCCTATAGCAGCTGGGGCAACGATTTCCCCTGCTGCGCTGCTGAAGTCGGCTTGAGGTCTCTACTGCAATGACAGATTTTCCTACCATTGAGCAATGTATTGGCAATACACCCTTAGTGAGGTTGCAACGCCTTAATCGCGACAGCAGTAATACGATTTTGCTGAAGCTAGAGGGAAATAACCCCGCTGGTTCCGTTAAAGACCGTCCGGCTATGAGTATGATAGCGCGCGCGGAGGCTCGGGGCGATATACAACCTGGTGACACGCTTATTGAAGCGACGAGCGGTAACACGGGGATCGCGCTGGCGATGGCCGCTGCCATTCGCGGCTATAAGATGGTGCTGATCATGCCAAGCCATATGAGCAGTGAGCGCAAATTGGCAATGTCTGCCTATGGCGCCACCCTTGTCGAGGTGAGTCAAGAAGAGGGAATGGAAGGGGCTCGAGACTTGGCCCTGGCGATGCAGGCAAGAGGCGAGGGAAAGGTACTGGATCAATTTGCAAATCCTGATAACCCCCTGGCTCACTATGAGGGAACTGGCCCTGAGATCTGGCGTCAGACCGATGGACGTATTACCCACTTTGTCAGCTCGATGGGAACCACCGGTACCATTATGGGCGTCTCCCGGTTCCTTAAGGAGCAAAACCCCAGTGTACAGATCGTTGGGCTGCAGCCAGAAGATGGCTCTAGCATTCCCGGTATTCGCCGCTGGCCTGAGGCTTACCTGCCAAAAATATATCAGGCCCCAAGGGTCGATCAGGTGATGGATATTGATCAGCAACTGGCTGAAAAAACCATGCGAGCACTTGCTGAGCAGGAAGGGATATTTTGTGGTGTGTCCTCCGGCGGTGCAGTCGCCGGAGCGCTTCGTCTTAGCGAACAGGTGGAAAACGCCGTAATTGTTGCCATTATTTGTGACCGCGGTGACCGCTATTTGTCCACCGGCGTTTTCTAGGCGGCGGTATTGCCGCCTTGTTTGAAACCAGTCGGAAAATGATTGAGTTAATACCATGGTAAAGGTCCGAGAGGATTACCCACAGTTAGCCGACGGGCGTGTTGATATCCCGCGCTGGATGGAGCGCCTGTCGATAGATGACAGCGTCATAGAGCGCAGTGAGTTGCTCCGTGCCTTTGAGCTCGCCGAACAGTGCGCCAGCGGCAGTTCGGGCACAGTGCCCGATGTCAGTGGGGATAGCTTTTTCACCGCCCTGGAAATGGTGGAAATTCTTGCCGACCTGCATTTGGACCAAGACAGCCTGGTTGCCGCGACCTTGTTTCGCGCAGTTCGAGAAGCGAGGTTATCGCTGAGTGACCTGGAGCAGCAATTTGGCGGCTCTGTGGCGAAGTTGGTCGATGGTGTGTTGGGAATGGCGGCCATTTCCAAAGTTAACGCAGAGTTGGATGTTCCGGTGCTGGGGCAGTCCGAGGCGCAAAGCGAAACCATTCGGAAAATGTTGGTGGCGTTGGTCGACGATGTTCGCGTTGCACTGATTAAGTTGGCAGAGAGAACCTCGGCGATTCGCGCGGTGAAGAACCGCCCAGAGAAGCGCTATCGTGTTGCGAGAGAAGTTTTCGACATCTACGCGCCTCTGGCTCATCGCCTGGGTATTGGCCACATAAAGTGGGAGTTAGAGGATCTTAGCTTTCGCTACTTGCAGCCATCGGCATACAAAAAAATTGCCAAACTGTTGGATGAGAAGCGACTAGACCGCCAGCACTATATCGACGAGGTCATTCACACGCTTACCACGGCGATCAAGGCCGATGGCATTGACGCCGATATCGCCGGCAGAGCGAAGCACATTTACAGCATCTGGCGGAAAATGCAGCGCAAGGGGATTGGTTTTTCCCAGGTCTACGATATTCGCGCAGTGCGCGTGCTGGTGCCGGATGTAAAGGCTTGCTATGCCGTGCTTGGTCTGGTCCACGGCCTGTGGCGAAATATTCCCAACGAGTTCGATGATTACATCGCCAGCCCCAAAGAAAATGGCTACCGCTCACTCCATACCGCGGTGATAGGCCCCCAGGGCAAGGTTCTTGAAGTGCAAATTCGCACCAGAAGCATGCACGAGGAAGCAGAGTTTGGTGTGTGCTCTCACTGGATGTACAAAGGGGCAGACAAAACCGCTAAGAGTAATAACAGCTACGACGAAAAAATTGCATGGCTGCGGCAGGTATTGGACTGGCATGAGGAAAGTGGCAGCAGCAGTGACGTCGCGGAGCAGTTCACCCGCGCCCAGGACAGGGTCTACGTGTTTACCCCAGATGGCCATGTTGTGAATTTGCAAAACGGCGCGACGCCATTGGATTTTGCGTATCACATCCATACTGAGGTGGGTAATCGCTGCCGCGGCGCCAAAGTGAACGGCCGCATCGTACCACTGACATACACCCTGAATACCGGCGAGCGCGTTGAAATTCTCACCGGTAAAGAGAGCAAACCTCGCCGCGATTGGCTGCAGAGTAATCTAGGCTATCTAAAAACCAGCCGGGCTCGGACTAAAGTGCAACATTGGTTTCGACAGCAGGCTAAGGAAGACAATATTGCTGCCGGTCGCGCGTTGCTGGAAAAAGAATTTCGCCGCCTTGCGCTCAATAGCGTTGACTACAAGTACATCGCCGATCAAACCCATTGTGCCAGCGTAGAGGATATGTACGCTGCGGTGGGGGCTGGCGAAATCAGCATGCTACAAATTGTCCGTCTGGCGAACCAGCTGATCGGGCAAGATGAAAATGCGGCTGAAGAAGTGCTGCCACGCCTGAAGGCGCCGAGCAAAACCTCCAAAGATAGCAGTAAGGTGCGGATCAGCGGCGTTGGCAACTTGTTAACGCACTTCGCCAGGTGCTGTAAACCTTTGCCTGGGGAGGCTATTACGGGGTACATCACCGTGGGGCGTGGCGTGAGCGTTCACCGCCAAGATTGCAGTAAGCTTCTGCAACTTCAGAGCGTGGAGCCGCACCGAATTATTGCCGTCGACTGGGAAGTTGAGCAAACCGATACCTATCCTGTTGATATCGAGTTGCAGGCTTTCGACCGACAAGGCCTGCTTCGCGATATCACCCTGCAGTTGGCCACAGAAAAGGTGAATGTAATCTCCCTGAATACGGTTACCGACACGAATAGCCACATGGCCACGATGCGTATTCGCCTGGAAATTAGTGATGTCGGCGCTTTGTCGGGCCTGTTGAGCCGCCTAAATGGCTTGCCGAATGTCGTAGCGGTGAAACGTGTTAAGGAAGGATGATGGCGGCAAAGCAATATAGCATCGATGACTTGCGCGAACTGATGTCGCGCTTGCGCGACCCTCAAGATGGTTGTCCCTGGGATCAAAAGCAGGACTTTAAAAGCATCGTCCCTCATACACTCGAAGAGGTCTATGAGCTCGTCGATGCGATCGAGAGCGCTGACCCGGATCAGATTCGCCAGGAAATGGGCGACGTGTTGTTCCAGTTAATTTTTTACAGCCAGCTGGCGCAGGAGCAGGGCGACTTTACCTTTAACGACGTTGTCGATGACATCACTCGCAAACTTCTGCGCCGTCATCCCCATGTTTTTCCCGATGGAACCTTGGAAAGTCGGCGTGGAGAAGCGCCGCCTGATGAACCCGCAATCAAGCAGCGCTGGGAGGAAATCAAGGCAGAGGAGCGCCGGGGAAAGGCCCAGTTGAGTGCCCTAGATGATATTCCATTAGCGCTGCCAGCGACTAATCGTGCAGAAAAACTGCAAAAGCGGGCGAGTCGTCTTGGCTTTGATTGGGACGATGTGGCAGGTGTATTGGCTGCCTTGGAAGATGAGCTGGCCGAGCTCAAAGAAGCGATAGATGGCGGCCAAAGAGAGGAAATAGCCGATGAGCTCGGCGATGTTTTCTTCTCCGTGGTGAACCTGAGTCGCCATCTTAAGCACGACGCCGAAGGCGCACTGCGAGCGGCGGGCCAGAAATTCGAGCGACGCTTTCGCTATGTAGAACAGCAGGCCGGGGGGCAGGAAGGCACTGCCGCGACACCGAGAGCCGTACTGGAGCAGTATTGGCAAGATGCGAAACAAGCGGGCCTGTAGCCCACTTGTGGTCAGTGCTTGTTGCGGTTTCTCAGGGCTGACATGTGCTTTTCAGTCAGGCTTAAGTAGCGAGGCGTAGGGCCAACGTCCTCATAGATGGGGTCGCCGAGTTCATCGGTGGTAACAACTTTTTTGCCGCGGACATAGGGCATGGCGCTTTCGAGTTCGTTCAATGATGCGCTAAGCAGGTCGGTGATTAGCTCTTCAACGTGGCGCCTGGGATAGAGCTCTGCCAGCGCTTTCAGCTTGGCGGCGTCCTCCAGTGGCAGCCGTATTTTGTAGCAATCCTCGGTTAAGCCGCTGCTGGCGGTTTGTTCCCAGAGTGATAACAAATCCCGTACTTTCATTTGCCAGTTCCTGTCATCGCAGAGTATTCACACTCTGATACTAGTACGTAGCTTGGGGACTTGCCTAGGGCCTGTTCACACTAATTGCGTCACGCCTGTTGCGGCTATAAATTCGCCAATACAGGAATGAGAAGAGGCGTTTGCTTATTTCAAATGCGCGACGAATGGCGACGAGTGGTCGATTTTTAGCCACAGCCGCAAAGGCTGATGCCATTTTGCCTGCCACAGGTGCAATTCAATGAGTGAGGCGCTAGCTTGCCGCTCAGAGATCGACGCTTACCTAAGGGTGGGGCTGTCGTGTAGTAACAGGGCGGTCTTCGACCTTAGTAGGCTTGTGTGTCGGCCTTTAGCTGTGTATCGTTGTCGGCTTTGAAAAGCGACCAGTTCGACGCCTCAGCCGTCGAGACCGACTAATCAGTTTGCAGACGTTGGTAGAAAAGCCATTCAGAGCTTTTGCTGCAAGGTATGTTCCAGCCATTCCAATCGCATTAGTTGGCGCCGTTACTGGCCGTAGAGCTTTTTTTAATCCTTTGGGAGTTGTTACGCATGCGCGTTATTTTGTTGGGGCCTCCAGGGGCCGGTAAGGGGACGCAAGCCCAGTTCATCACTGAGAAGTTTGGTATTCCTCAGATCTCCACAGGCGACATGTTACGTGCGGCGGTAAAGGCGGGTAGTGAGCTGGGCCTGAAGGTGAAAGATATTATGACGACGGGTGGCCTGGTGTCCGACGACATCATTATCGCCTTGGTTAAGGAGCGTATTGCTCAGTCAGACTGCGTAAACGGATTCCTATTTGACGGCTTTCCCAGAACCATTCCTCAAGCTGAGGCTCTGCAAGAGGCCGGCGTTGATATCGATCACGTGCTGGAGATCGCTGTCGCTGATGAAGAAATTGTGACTCGCATGAGTGGCCGCCGAACTCACGAGGCATCGGGTCGTACCTACCATGTGGTCTATAATCCACCTAAAGAAGAAGGCAAAGATGACCTTACCGGCGAGCCTTTGATTCAGCGTGAAGATGACCAGGAAGCGACTGTTCGCAACCGTCTGAACGTGTACCATGAGCAGACCAAGCCCCTGGTCGCTTTCTACAGTGAGCTGGACGGAGAAAATGCGCCTAGCTATTCGCGCATTGACGGCGTGGGCACCGTAGACGAAATTACCCGGCGCGTGCTCGAGGCGCTTCAAGACTAGGCGCTGTTGTGGCAGTCTGGTTTTACGATTTGCGGCGCCTTTAGGCGCCGTTTTTCTTTTTTGCTATAAACCGAATGTTTGTTCAATCGCGTAAGATGCATCTCGCACGCCTTGGAAAGTGAAAAATGAAAACAGCGGTAGTCTTTATCAATTTGGGTACGCCAGATACTCCCAATACCTCTGGGGTGCGGCGGTTCTTGCGGGAGTTTCTGTCAGACCGACGCGTGGTCGAGGTTCCCAGGCTTATTTGGTTGGCGATACTCTATCTTATTATTCTTCCTTTTCGTTCACCTCGTGTGGCAAAGGCCTACCGACAAATATGGTTTGGCGACACCTCTCCGCTCAGGCATTTTTCAGAAAGTTTAGTTGAGGGGGTTGCCAGCAAACTCTCTCAGGAGTACCCGGATGCGGATATCACGGTGCGGCTTGCCATGACGTACGGGCAGCCCAGTGTGGAGTCTCAAATACATGAGCTCTGCGACGCCGGTGTCGAAAACATCTTTTTTGTGCCGTTGTACCCACAGTATTCAGCGACTACCACGGCGGCCGCGATGGATGCCGTATATCGCTGCTTTGCTCGCATGCGGGACATACCTCAGTGGTCATGGCTGCGCAATTACCACAACCATGAGGCCTATGTGGCGGCCCTTGGGGAAAGTGTTAAAGCACACTGGCAGAAGAACGGCCGGGCAGAGCGCTTACTCATGTCGTTTCACGGAATTCCGAAGCGAAATGTGGATTTGGGCGACCCCTACGAACAGCATTGCAATGAAACCGCAGAGGCCGTGGCCAAGTACCTTGAACTGGATGACACCCAGTGGCTGAGAACATTTCAATCTCGGCTGGGTAAGGCTGAGTGGTTAACCCCCTATACCGACAGAACTGTAGAAGCGTTGCCGGCAGAAGGGGTGAAAAGCCTGGACGTAATGTGTCCAGCGTTTGCTGTTGAATGTCTTGAAACACTGGAAGAGATAGATGGCGAAGCAAAAGAGATTTTCATGGAGCACGGTGGGGAAGGCTTTAATTACATCCCGTGTTTGAATGATAGCGATGCCCATCAAGATTTGATGCTGGAATTGTGTCGTCCATTTGTTTCTCAGTCTCTGAAAAAGTAAGTCGTTAAGTTAGACAAAGCGTTTGATTTTTTTGCGAAAATTTTGCGCTGCTTACTATGTATGCTATTTTTTAAACAAATAGCATAACGCTGTTCGCCAAGGAGAATAAAATGCCAAGAGCAAAGCGCAAAGTTGCCACTGCAGCAAAGAAGAAAACATCGCCTAAAAAAGCCGCTTCCCCCGGAAATGCCGTCGTTAAAAAAGCCGAGGAAGGTTTGAAGAAAGTTGAGGCGATGTTAGCTAAAGAACGCAAGGCGGTAGCAGCAGCGAAAGCGAAGCTAGATTCTGCTAAGGCGAAGGCAAAGAAAACGGCCAAGGCGGTAGATAAAAATGCTGCCAAGCGTGCGTCGGCTGCAGCAAGTAAGGCAAACCAAAAATTGCGAACAGTACGTGCGAAGGTTGCCAGTAGTAAGTCGGCATTAGCTGATGCAAAAGTCATTGCAAAAATCTCTGCCTCGGAGGCTGCGGTTCGCCAAAAAATTCAAGAGCGATCCGAAGCGCTGGCGAGTAAGGCAGACGCTGATTTAGCCAAAGCAGTTAAACAGTTCGAGCAGCGGTTTATCAAAAAGCGCAACGCAGAGGACAAAGCGAAGCTCGCTACTATTGAGCGCAAACTTGTCAGCAAGCACAAGATGGCGGTCAAACAACTGACAGCCAAGTTGTCAGAGCCTGCCAAAGCGGCATTGGCAAAGACCGCATCCAAGCCTGCAGCGGCGCCAACCGCCAAGAAAAAGGCGTCATCTAAAAAGGCGGCGGTTAAAAAAGCTGCCGCTAAAAAGTCAGCAGCTCGCAAAACCGCCGCGAAGAAAAGTGCCCCTAAAAAAGCGGCGGCTAAGAAGGTTGCGAAGAAGAAAGTAGTTGCTAAGAAGTCAGCGCCGAAAAAGGCACCGGCAAAGAAAGCGGCTGCCACGCCAGACAAGGCCAGTAGCTGAGTATTAGCGCCTCTGGATACCCCTCCAGAGTCAGTAGATAAACCGCGCTACGGCGCGGTTTTTTGTTTGCGGCTTAAGCCTTGCAGAGCCTGGGATCGGTGTTCATAATAGCCGCCCCAATTTTTGCGCAATAGCGTTTTACATGTGGCCTATCGTAGCGGCCACCACTGGATAAGGAACAGTCATGCCTGTTATTACTCTCCCCGATAATAGTACCCGTGAATTCGACACGCCGATTACCGTTGAGGGTGTAGCGGCCGACATTGGTCCAGGCCTTGCCAAGGCGGCTCTTGCCGGGCGGGTGGACGGTGAGCTCGTCGATACTCACTACCTTATCGAGCAAGATGCCAACCTGGCGATTATCACCGATCGCGACGAAGAGGGCCTGGAGATTATTCGTCACTCTACGGCGCATTTGCTGGCGATGGCTGTTCAGGAGGAGTTCCCGGGCGCGCAGGTAACGATTGGCCCAACAGTGGAAGATGGCTTCTACTACGATTTTGCCTTTGAGCGTGCTTTTACACCTGATGACCTGCAGAAAATCGAGGCACGAATGGAGGCCATCGCCGGGCAGGATTTAGCTGTCGAGCGATTGGTAATGTCGCGTGAAGAGGCGGCTAAAACGTTCGCCGATATGGGCGAAGAGTATAAAGTTGAAATTATCCACGACCTGCCTGAGGGAGAGGAGATCTCAGTTTACAAGCAGGGTGAGTGGATGGATTTGTGCCGGGGGCCCCATGTTCCCAGTACTGGCCGTTTGAAAGCCTTTAAACTCACCAAGGTGGCCGGTGCCTATTGGCGAGGCGATCAGAATAACGCCATGTTGCAGCGTATTTATGGCACTGCCTGGGCGAATAAGAAGGCCCTTAAGTCCTATTTGAACCGGATTGCTGAGGCGGAAAAGCGGGATCACCGCAAGGTTGCTAAAAAACTCGACCTGTTTCACATGCAGGAAGAGGCGCCAGGAATGGTGTTTTGGCACCCCAAGGGCTGGGGCATATATCAGGCTGTTGAGCAATATATGCGAGACCAGCAGCGCAAGCATGGTTATCAAGAGATTAAAACTCCTCAGCTGGTTGATATTTCGCTGTGGGAGAAGTCGGGACACGCCGACAAGTTTAGCGATGGCATGTTCCGCCTGCAGGCTGATGAGCGTGAAGTGGCTGTGAAGCCAATGAACTGCCCTTGTCACGTGCAGGTATTTAACCAGGGACTGCGCAGCTATCGGGATCTGCCCCTGAGGCTGGCAGAGTTTGGTTCGTGTCATCGCAACGAGCCCTCAGGGTCCCTGCATGGAATTATGCGAGTGCGTGGTTTTACCCAGGACGACGCTCACATTTTTTGCGCGGAGGAGTCGATTCAGCAGGAAGTGGCACAATTTATCGACTTTTTGCACGACGTCTACGCCGATTTTGGTTTCAGTGACGTTATCTATCGCCTGTCGACGCGCCCTGCGCAGCGGGTTGGTAGCGACGAGGATTGGGATCGGGCCGAAGAGGCGCTGGCACTAGCCTTGGATAGCAAGTCTTTGCCCTGGGAAGAGCTGCCAGGAGAGGGCGCTTTCTACGGGCCAAAAATTGAATTTTCCCTCAAGGATTGTATTGGTCGGGTTTGGCAGTTGGGGACGATTCAGGTTGATTTCTCAATGCCGGGCCGCCTGGGCGCGCAATATGTGGACGAGAGCGGCCAGCGCAAGACGCCGGTAATGCTGCACCGGGCAATATTGGGGTCTTTCGAGCGCTTTATCGGTATTTTGATCGAGCATTACGAGGGCGCATTCCCGCTTTGGCTTGCGCCGGTGCAGGCGGTGGTCTGCAATATCACCGATGCACAGGGTGAATATGTGTCAGAAGTGAAAGAATTCCTGCAAGATCGTGGGTTTAGGGTCGACTCGGACTTGAGAAATGAGAAGATCGGCTTTAAAATCCGCGAGCACACAATTCAGAAGGTGCCTTATATCCTGGTAGTTGGGGATAAAGAGGTGGAAAGTCGGACTGTAGCAGTGCGTGCAAGAGGTGGTAAGGATCTGGGCTCGATCTCACTTGATGAGTTAGCGAGCATCCTTGCCGAAGGCGTGGCTGCCCGCAGCCGTGCAATATCGGAGAGCTAGCAATTAAACGCGATAACGCAAAAGGGCGCGGTAAACGCGCACTGATAAATCAAGATATTGAAGCCAGTCAAGTCAGGTTGATCGATGCTGAAGGTAACCAGGTGGGCATTGTCCCGCTAGCGGAGGCGCTAACTGCCGCCCAGGAAGCCAGCCTAGACTTAGTGCAGATTGCGGACTCGGATCCGGTGGTCTGCAAGATAATGGATTATGGAAAACATGTTTTCGAGGCCAAGAAGCAACAAGCTGCGGCCCGAAAAAACCAGGTTCGTACTCAGGTTAAGGAAATTAAATTCCGACCTGGGACGGATGACGGGGATTATCAGGTAAAACTGCGCAACCTGATACGTTTCCTCGAGCATGGGGACAAAGCCAAGGTAACTCTCCGTTACCGCGGTCGTGAGATGGCCCACCAGGAGCTGGGTATGCAGTTGTTGCAGCGAGTGGAAGCAGACCTCGCTGAATACGGCGCTGTAGAACAGTATCCAAAAATGGAAGGTCGTCAGCTGACGATGGTGATTGCCCCGAAAAAGAAAAAGCAGTGAGCTCTCAGGGCCTGCTTAATTGATTGATGCAATGCGGAGTATCTAACGATGCCAAAAGTTAAAGTACACAGCGGAGCGGCAAAACGCTTTAAAAAAACCGGTAGCGGTTATAAGCGTAAAAGCGCCCACAAGAGTCACATCCTTACCAAGATGACCACCAAGCGTAAGCGTCAGCTGCGTGGCACCAGTGCTGTCCACAAGTCGGACAAAGTTCTGGTCGACCGCATGCTTCGCGCCATTTGATTACCGTCATCTCAACAGATAAGGAATAGACTATGCCCCGCGTAAAACGTGGTGTGACAGCACACCGTCGTCATAAAA
Organism: uncultured Spongiibacter sp.; assembly: GCF_964011655.1. Taxonomy (NCBI): domain Bacteria; kingdom Pseudomonadati; phylum Pseudomonadota; class Gammaproteobacteria; order Cellvibrionales; family Spongiibacteraceae; genus Spongiibacter; species uncultured Spongiibacter sp. The sequence continues at coordinate 59,654 of NZ_CAXGPO010000008.1, forward strand.
AGATTTTGAAGCAAGCCAAGGGTTACTACGGAGCGCGTTCGCGCATCTATCGTGTAGCTAAGCAGGCGGTAATCAAAGCCGGTCAATACGCTTACCGCGATCGCCGCGTTAAGAAACGTACTTTCCGTGCACTGTGGATCACCCGCATTAATGCTGCATCTCGTGCCAATGGCTTGAATTACAGCCGTTTGATTGCTGGCTTGAAAAAGGCAGAGATCGCACTGGACCGTCGCGTGTTGGCTGACTTAGCCGTGCACGACAAAGAAGCCTTTGCTGCCGTGGTAGAACGCGCGAAAGCAGCTCTGGCCTGATGCCTGCCACCGCCCAGCGGTTGTAGATATCACTATTGGATAGGGGAAGAGCTTCGCTCTTTCCCTATTTTTTTTTCGGGCGCTTGCGCCCGGCAGTTACCAGCCGAGTACCTGAGTCAGGAGTGGGGAATGGAGAATCTTGAAGCCTTGGCCGCCGAGGCCGCAGAGAAAATCGCTGCGGCAGATGATGGGCGTGCCCTTGAGCAATTACGTGTTGATTACCTGGGAAAGAAGGGGCATATCACCGCGTTGCTCAAAGGTTTGGGCAAATTATCGGCCGAGGAGCGCCCGGCAGCGGGTGCCGAGATCAATAGGGTTAAGCAGGCACTTGCGCAGCAAATTGGCGAGCGAAAGGCTAAGATGGAAGAGGCTGCTGTCGCAGAAAAATTGGCGGCCGAAACTATCGACGTGACCCTGCCTGGCCGCGGTCAGCAGCTGGGTGGCCTGCACCCGGTAACGAAGACCATAGAGCGCATCAGCCAATTTTTTGAAGGTATTGGTTTTGATATCGCTGAAGGGCCTGAAATCGAAGATGACTACCACAACTTCGAAGCCTTAAATATCCCTGCCCACCACCCGGCGAGGGCGATGCACGACACGTTCTACGTTGATGCCAGTACGGTACTGCGTACCCATACCTCGCCCGTGCAGGTGAGGGTGATGGAGTCCAGTGAGCCGCCGCTAAAGCTGATCTGTCCGGGGCGCGTGTACCGTTGTGATTCCGACTTGACGCACACGCCGATGTTTCATCAGGTTGAAGGCTTGCTCGTTGACCAGGAGTCCAGTTTTGCCGACCTGAAAGGCATGCTGGAATCGTTTTTGCGCGCCTTTTTCGAAAAAGACCTCGCCGTACGGTTTCGGCCGTCATATTTCCCTTTCACAGAGCCGTCGGCAGAGGTCGACATTCAGTGTGTGATGTGTGGGGGTGAGGGTTGTCGCGTATGTAGCCACACCGGCTGGATTGAAATTCTCGGTTGCGGAATGGTGCACCCCAAGGTCTTCGAATACTCTGATATCGACCCTGAAAAATACAGCGGCTTTGCGTTTGGTATTGGTGTGGAGCGCCTTGCAATGCTGCGTTACGGCGTCAATGACCTGCGATTATTTTTCGAAAATGATCTGCAATTCCTCGAGCAATTCCAGTAAATGCATCGAGCTACTAGCTAGGCAACGTTAACAGTCGGATACGGATAGAGCATGAAATTTAGTGAACAGTGGTTGCGAGAGTGGGTAAACCCCGGTGTGGACAGTGACGATTTGTCTGCACAATTGACGATGGCCGGCTTGGAAGTCGATGCCATTGAGCCTGTCGCAGGTGATTTTAGCGGTGTGGTTGTTGCTGAGATTACTGCTGCAGAGCGCCACCCTGACGCCGACAAGCTGCAAGTTTGCCAAGTGAGTAATGGCCAGGCAAGTTTCCAAATTGTGTGCGGCGCCGCCAATGCTCGGGTAGGAATCAAAGTGCCCATGGCCATGGTAGGGGCGATCCTGCCCGGTAATTTCAAAATAAAGAAAGCCAAGCTGCGCGGCGTAGAGTCTTTTGGTATGTTGTGTGCCGAGCAAGAGCTGGGAATGGCGGAGCAGTCTGATGGCCTGTTCGAATTGCCCAGCGATGCGCCGTTGGGTGAGGATATTCGTAGTTACCTAGGGCTTGACGATAAGCTTATCGAGCTGGGTTTGACCCCAAACCGCGCCGATTGCCTCAGTATTCGAGGGGTCGCCCGCGAGGCGGCCGTTCTCAATAATATGGCGTTTGCTGAGCCAGCGCAGGCCGCGGTAGAAGCTTCCATCGACGATCAGCTAACCGTAAAGATTGCGGCACCGGATCACTGCGCGCGCTATGTGGGCCGCGTGGTGCGTGGTGTGAATATGGGGGCAGAAAGCCCTTTGTGGCTGCAAGAAAAATTGCGCCGCTGTGGTTCGCGTAGCATTGACCCTGTGGTGGATGTCACCAACTTGGTTATGCTTGAACTCGGTCAGCCCATGCATGCCTTTGACTTATCGGCTATCAGCGGCGCCGTTCACGTGCGCACGGCAACGCCAGGCGAGAGCCTTGAGTTGCTTGATGGGCAAACGTTGGAGCTTCGTGACGACAGCCTGTTAATAGCCGATGATGAGAAACCGTTGGCGCTCGCCGGCATTATGGGCGGGCAGAGCAGTGCGGTATCTGCTGCGACTCAAGACTTATTCTTGGAGTCTGCATTTTTCACCCCAGAGAAGCTTGCCGGCAAGGCGCGCTCCTATGGTTTGCACACTGACGCGTCGCATAGATTTGAGCGTGGTGTGGACTTCGCCCTGGCAGAACGAGCAATTGAGCGCGCCACCGAATTAATATTGCAAATATGCGGTGGCAAAGCCGGGCCGTTGACCGAGGCGAGTAGTGATGCTTTACCAAGCCGCAGCCCTGTAATCTTGCGTGAGGCGCGTATTGAGAAAATGCTGGGGATGCCGTTGCTGGCTAAAGAAGTCGAGCAAATCCTGACAGGCTTAGGTATGCAGGTAGAGCGTCAGGACAGCGGCTGGATGGTAACCCCGCCGAGCTGGCGTTTTGATATTGCCATCGAAGTGGACTTGCTCGAAGAGCTCGCCCGGGTATATGGCTATAATCGCCTGCCGGTTAAACCCATTCGCTCGGAGCTGGCTATAAAGTCACGCCCGGAAGGGCAGCGAGCTGTCATGGATTTACGGCAGCACTTGGTATCCCGTGGTTACCAGGAGGCCATTAGCTACAGTTTTGTCGACCCTGTGCTCAACGCGAAACTCTCCGAGCGCGAAGATTGCGTGACCTTATTGAATCCAATTAGCGCCGATATGGCGCAGATGCGTGACTCTCTTCTGCCAGGCCTCTTGAAGACCGCGGAATACAATAGCAAGCGTCAGCAGGCGCGCTTGCGATTCTTTGAAATTGGGCAGCGTTTTGTGCCATCCGCTGAGGGCTTGGCGCAGATTCCCACGCTGGGTGCGCTGTTGTCTGGGCGACGAGATCCGGAAAATTGGAGTTCAGGTGGCGAATTGCTGGATTTCTTCGATCTTAAGGGCGATTTAGAAGCGCTGATTACCCCTGCCGCGACACCTTTGCGATTTGAGGCGGCGCAGCACAAGGCGCTGCACCCTGGGCAAACAGCAAATGTCTATCAAGGAGAGCACTGCGTTGGACGCATTGGTGCGCTTCACCCCTCGCTACAGAGTGACTTGGATTTGCCATCGGCCGTGTATTTCTTCGAAATAGACCTCGATGCACTGCTCGAAGTAGGTGTGCCTGCGTTCAAACCTGTTTCGCGCTATCCCGAGCTCCGCCGTGACTTAGCGGTTATTTTGCCTAGCGATGTGACCGCGCAATCCGTTCTGGATTGTGTGCAGAGCGCGGCCGGGGAGTTGTTGGTTAACTTGAAGCTCTTTGATATTTATCAGGGTAAAGGTATTGATCCAGAAAGGAAAAGCCTGGGCCTGGGCTTGACGTACCGGCATTCATCCCGCACTCTTAATGAGGAAGAAGTTACCCTATCTGTAGAGGCGGTAGTGCAGGCGTTGCAGGATCGCTTCGGGGCCAGTTTAAGGAACTGAATGTGATGACGTCCCTCACCAAGGCAGAAATGGCGGAGCGCCTCTATGAAGAGCTCGGTCTGAACAAGCGTGAGGCGAAAGAGCTTGTCGAGCTGTTTTTTGAGCAGATTCGCCACTGTTTAGAGAATAATGAACAGGTCAAAATTTCCGGCTTTGGCAATTTTGACCTGCGTGATAAGAGCCAGCGGCCTGGGCGCAATCCCAAAACCGGTGAAGAAATTCCCATTTCTGCTCGGCGAGTGGTGACCTTCAGACCAGGCCAAAAGTTGAAATCCAGGGTAGAGGACTATGCTGGAACCAAGTCATAACGACGAGCTGCCACCGATCCCGGGAAAACGCTACTTTACGATAGGTGAAGTCAGCGAGCTCTGCTGCGTCAAACCGCATGTGCTGAGATACTGGGAGCAGGAGTTTCCTCAACTGGCACCCGTTAAGCGCAGGGGTAACCGCCGCTATTATCAGCACCAAGACGTGCTGATGATTCGTCAAATCCGCAGCCTGTTATATGAACAAGGCTATACCATTGGTGGTGCGCGGCAGCGCATGTCGGGGGATGAGGCTAAAGGCGATTCCGCCCAGTCCAAGTTATTGATTAAACAGTTAATCGGTGAACTGGAAGATTTGTTAAAAGATCTAAAAAGATAGTTCACAGTGCTGTTTAGTTGGGGTATGATTCTGCCCCTCATTTCGGGGCGTAGCGCAGTCTGGTAGCGCACCACACTGGGGGTGTGGGGGTCGCAGGTTCGAATCCTGCCGTTCCGACCATATTTAAAGGGCCGCTTCAGCGGCCCTTTTTCATTTTTAGACTGTTATTTTATTTAATCCGGCTTGCTGCATAGCATGCTGTTCTAACGATGCCCCTTATCCTGCATATACTCGGTCAGTAACTGACTGATTCAATACGCCATTCAAGCAAGTTGCCACCTCCAATCAGCTGCTTTTCACATAACGCAGGCTTTTGTGATTTGAATCACTATAATCAATACGTATAAACGCGTATTATCCGCCTATAACACAAATAAAGCAGAACGTAGATTCTGTTCGCGGAAAAACAAAAAATGTCTGGAGGACATGCTGTGAAAACTCTATCAATGAAACAACTGTCATTAGCGGCAGCCATCGCGGCTGCATCATCACTCTCAAGTGCTGGCCCTTTGGCGCCAATTATCGAACCGCTTGCTGAAGGCTTGGCGGGAACGCCGCTCGACGCAATCATCGCGCCGTTAAACGAAATCGATTCTCAGCTCTCAGCGCTCGATGGTGGTGGCGATAATCCTCTGCAGCCGATCCTGGATCAATTGCAGGGCGGCGGTAGTGGCGGTGACAACCCCTTGCAGCCCATTTTGGACCAGCTTCAGGGCGGTGGTGAAAACCCTCTTGCGCCATACGCATTGCAGCTGACGAAGACGGTTGACGACTTGGCCAATGACTTGGCGGGCAAGGACGGAACCGTAGACGCAGTGACTGATGTCGTTGATACCCTGGCAACCGACCCAACCGCCGTTCAAGCGAGTGTGGAAGCCATTCCACCGACACTGGAAGTGCTGTTTGCACATCTGCAAGAGAACTTGATGGGATTTGCGCCGGAGGGCGGCAGTGACGGTGGCGACAACCCGCTTCAGCCTCTGCTTGATCAGCTTCAGGGTGGTGGAGAGGGCGACAACCCGCTGCAGCCCCTTGTTGACCAATTTGAGAGCGCCGCAGCTGGCGGTGAGGGCGGTGAAAGTGATAACCCTCTTCAGCCAGTATTAGATGTACTGCCTATCCCCGCGCCATCTGAGGGCGGTGATAGCGACTCTGAGCCCAGTGCATTGCCGCTTTCACTAGCGTTTTCTTTCGAGTCAGCGGCTTTCAGCTTTTCATTCGGGTTTGACGGCCAAGAGCCGGTATTTGAATTGCCAACACCTTAACGAGGCGTGTTGACCTGATATAGTAGAGCCGGTTTCCTTAGGGAGCCGGCTTTTTTACTTTCAAGTTTCAGCTAGCTATATCACAATAACGCATAATATAAATTTGGGTCATGTTCCGGCAGATAGGCATCGACACTTGAATTTTCGGGCATTTATACAATCCTTCCTTATCGGCTTGCTCATGGCAGCGCCGATTGCGCAGGCACAGTTGATTTCGGTCGATGTACTGGGTATCGGGGTGGATGTTACCGTGCCAGGAGCCGGTAGCGGCGAAGATGATATTTCGGTGTTGTCGCTAGATGTTTTGAGCGACGATGCGGTGTTAGGGGCCGGAATCGCCGGGCAAGACATCCTTTTGCTGGGAGCGCCAGCGTCTCCTCTTGAAGTAGAGGGAGGGGGGAACGCTTTAGCACCCTTACTCGATAATTTGGGCGGTGAGAGCTCGGTTATTGAATTCCTGCAAGACACCGCCGGAGACGGCGACATTATTCCTGAAGTGCTTACCATAGAGCTTTCCGACGACACGCAAGCGAGTGACGAGGGGGCGAGGGTTGATGGTAATCGCGCAAAAAAGCCCTTAGCGCGGTCCGCTGCTGCGGCGCAGTGCCGTGATGCGGATCGCGACAGTGTATGTGACGAAGTAGATCTCTGCCCAAACTCGCCTGCTGAGGCGATTGTATTGCCCTCGGGTTGCCATTTCGAAGCCGGGCGTACACTGCGTCTCGTCGGGGTGAGCTTTGCCAGTGATACCGCTTTGCTCGACGCTTCTTCTGCGGCTACCCTCAGGCAGGCCGCCAATATCCTGAATTCACAGCGCTTTAAGAAAATTGAAATTGAGGTTGTCGGCCACACCGACGACCGCGGTGATGATGATTATAATATGCGCCTGTCTTTAGAGCGTGCTCAGGCCGTGGTACGTTTTCTCGCTGCCGAAGGTGTTGAGGTGCAGCGTTTGCAGGCCGTTGGCTTCGGTGAAAGACAGCCAAAGGTAAGTGTTGAGGGTTTGAGCGGACGTGACTTGGCCCAGGCTCGCGCAGAGAATAGACGTGTCGAGATGCGAGCGGCAAAGAACAGCGTCGAATCTGATGCTCGCTAAAGGTTAAGGACTTTGTATGGCAATTGATTTACCCCCAGTCATTCCTCCCCAAGCGTCCACTGCTGAGCGCATCGTGCAGTACAGTTCTGCACGTGAAGACGCAGTGTACGAGGCAGAGGTGGCGGGCTATACGCTGCGGATAACTGGGAATCGTCACCTTAGCAAAGAGCAATTGGATATGCTGATGGCGGCGGCGAAAACGCCGGCTCAGGCGGTCAATGCGCTAAACCAGTCATACCATCACCTGGGACACCTGTTAACGACGATCTATTTCGCCCAGCGCGACGAGACAATTTTTGTCCATGTTATCAACGGCACGTTGGCCGATATAAAAGCGCCGGAGGGGATCAAAGAGCATTTTTCGCCCTTGATTGGCGATAGCGACCTTCATCGCAGTGAATTCGATACAAAGCGCGTGTTAGCGAATTTAAAAAGTGACCGCGCAGGTCTCGACTATGGCATAAGCTATCAGGTCTCCGGGGACCCCAATGCCTTAACCATGGTATTCAGCGAGCGTGAAAAAGCTGACCATGATGCGACGGTGTTAAGCCTTTCCGCTAACAATTATGGCAATCGTTTTTTAGGACGCTATTTCGGTGGTGTCTCGGCTAAACATGATTTCGCCAATGGCCTCCATTTACAGTTTGTGTACGACCGAGCACTCACGGAACTCGGTGAGGTCAATGGTGGTGATTACTACGATGGCTATACGTTTCGGCTGAACTACCCGAGCCAATGGGGGCTTTATGGCATCGAAGCGCGCCATGTCGAGTATGCGCGCTTTGCTGACGCCTTGGTGACTACCGCAAATGACCCTTTGCTCAGTCTGGGTACGTGTGACATTGCGCTGTTGTGCGCGCTACTCGGCGGTACAGGCACGTCGATAAACATTGGCGGTGGCGGCACCACAACAACGTCTGAAGAGGTGTACTTAGAGCATCGCACGCAATCCGCAGCGCTTACCGGCGAGCAGGTTTTGATGAGCGATAGCCTTTACCGCTTGACGCTCACCGAACGCGTGGAATACATCGATTCCACTATTGATCTGCGCGGCGGTGGGGCACTGTTGGACGAGCCCCAAACCAACCTTGAGTTGGGGCTTAAGTTTAACCGCTTATTGCGTTTAGCAGGTTTTCCTAGCCGGTTAACAGCGCAGGCATTCATCGATTTTGGCTTGAAGTCAGACAGCGGCACCTTTGCCACAGACGACCGTCAAGGCGTGGTGTTCATCGGCAGAAGAACAAGTGAGTTTACTATCTTTAAGCCCCGTTTCTCGCTGCAATCTGCCGTGGTTGATTGGGCGAATCTAACGGCGAGTTTCACAGGCCAGTACTCCGATGGCAGCCAATTACCGCTACAGCAGCAATACTATTTGGGAGGTAGCAACGGTTTAGCGGCCTACCTTCCAGGGGTGCTGGTGGGTGATTCGGGTCACTATGCGAAGTTGAGCTTCGAATCTAACCCACTGCCTTTCATGGGCTTGGAAATAAAGCCGTCTGTGTTCATCGAGCAAGGTTGGGTTTGGTACGAAGATGCACGCGGTGACGCCGGTGATACAAGAATGATTAGCGACGCAGGCTTCGCCTTAAAAGCTAGCTATAAGGACTATTTGAGCAGCGAGTTTGTGGTGGCCCACCCGATCGATGATGAAAATATCAATCAGAGCTTACTCGATGCTGCCGAGGTCGACTTCTTTTGGCGGCTTAAAGTCAGCTATTAGACGGTGACGGGAAGAGCAGGGTGACAACACTGCCGCCTTGCTCGCGTGCGGCAAAACGTAGCTCGATGCCACAGCTGTCGGCAATGTCTCGCACTATGGCCAGCCCCAGGCCCTGGCCGTCGCCATATTGATCACCGCGTTTGCCGCGAATCATCATACTATCGATGTCTTCTTGTTCTAGGCCCTTGCCGTCATTTTCAATAAACAGTGCGACAGCGCCGTTTACCATCAGCTCGGCATAAACACATACCCGTGCATGACAGGCCTTACAGGCGTTATCGAGCAGATTGCCAAGTAATTCCATTAAATCCTGCTCGTCTACGGGCGCGGTTGTTTGGTCGTTGAGCGCGACCTCAGCAGTAAATGGCTTGGTGTGGTAAACCTTTTGCAGGGTGTGAATAAGCCTATCCACTAAGGGTTTAATCTGCGTTTTGGTGTGTAGTTGTTGCTGGCCGCTACTGACGGCCCTGCGCAGCTGGTAGCGAACAATATTATCCATTCTCTCGATTTGTTCGTTACGCTGAGTGTCGTCTAACTGGCCACTTTTTAGTACTGCAAGCGGGGTTTTCAAACTGTGCGCGAGGTCCCCCAGGGTATTGCGATAGCGCTCGCGCTGCCGGCGCTCTTTTTCGATCAGTTGATTGAGGTTGCTGGTGATAGCGGCCAGTTCACTGGGGTAGTTATCGCCGAGCCGCTCGGCCTGGCCTTTCTCCAGTAAACGCAGTTCTTTCGCCAGTCTGCGCAGTGGTTTTAAGCCCCAGTATTGGGTGACGGATATCAACAGCACAGAAAGAAAAGCAACGATGGTCATCCATATCGCCATCTGCCGGCGGAATTGCCTCTGCTCTTGAATGAGATTTGTTTTTTCCGAGTACAGAGAAAAAACAATCGCCAGATCCTCATTTTCCTCTGTTTCCCACAGGGCGCGATAGCGGTAATAGAGGAAGGGTTTTTGGTCGATGAGCGTTTCGCCGGTAAGGGCCTCGCCAGGCCGTGATATTTCGAAGTTGTTGGGTAGCGACAAGGTATCGGCGCTTAGCGATCGCCACAGCTGCTTACCGTCGGGAGATTGTATGTCCGCGTATAGCCCGGAGCGAAATTGCCAGAAATCAGGCTCCTTGAGCCGATCGTCAGTGCGAAAGCCATCTTCTTCATTCCACTCAACGGCTCCCAATAGAGAAAAGAATTGGGCTTGGAGTCGGTTTTCCTCGGCTTTCAGCAAACTACTCAGATAAGCGCGGTCAATAGCAGCGGCGGTCAAACCCAGTAGCAGGGGCATAGCAATGATCATCGAGATGATGAGCCGACGGCTAATTGAGGAGCGGCGCGTCGCCATTATTGTTGCGAGTCCTCTCCCAGCTCGAAGCGATAACCGCGGCCACGAAGCGTGCTGATGGGCTTGAGCTCGCCGGTTGGGTCAATTTTCTTTCGCAGTCTGGCGATAAAGACCTCTATAACGTTGCTGTCGCGATCAAAGTCTTGATCATACAGGTGCTCTGTGAGCTCCGTTTTAGAGACGACTTGCCCGCTGCGCATTGCCAGGTATTCCAGCGCATTGTACTCAAAGGTGGTGAGCTCTAGTTTACGTCCGGCGACGGTCGCCGATTTGGCAGCGGTATCAATTTGTAGTGCACCAAAACTAATGCGCGGGCTGGCAAACCCGGCTGAGCGCCGAATCAAGGCATTTGCGCGCGCCAATACCTCCTCGATCTGAAAAGGCTTTGCAACGTAGTCATCTGCGCCGGATTCTAGGCCCTTTACTTTGTCTTGCCAGCTGTCTCTCGCTGTTAAAATCAGTACAGGAAAGTCTCTGGCATCTTCACGCCAGTGCCCGACGACGCTAATGCCGTCTAACTTGGGTAGGCCTATATCAACGATGGCAAGGTCGTAGGGGTGCTCCCTTCCCAGGAACAGGGCTTCTTCTCCGTCACTGCAGGCGTCGCAGGCAAAGCCCGCTGCCGTGAATTGCTCGACAAGCTGGGCTTGCAACAGAGACTCGTCTTCAACGATTAATACACGCACCTGAGCTACCTTTGATCGATGATGACGTTTTTGACCTTGCCATTTTTTTGCAATATGCGCACGCGGTAGGCACTGCCGTTAACGGTTTGAATTTTTTTAGCGCCGACGGCGCGGCCGCCGTAGCGCCGTTCAGCAATTGAGATCGCCTCACTCGCGCTAATCAGTGGCTGATTTCGTCGCGGGTCCAAGGCGTTGCGCGGCGAAACACCTAGTGCCCCTCGGCCGTTATTAATGCCTTTTTCCAGCAAACCGCTACTGTAGCTGTTTATTGAAATAAGCATGCCGAAAACGATTGCGGCAAGGGTTTTAAAACTATGTCGAAAATTCATAATGTCACTGGCTTAGCGGGTTAGCGTGGCCGTTCGGGGGCTGACTCAATATGCATAGGTTACCGTAGTCAACTCAATTTGTTCAGTGTCTTTGTTCGGTAGTCCTGTCAGACACTTGCAGTTTGGGGGGACTAGGCTTAACTTTCGCTGAACCGCTTTGTTCAGCGTCAACCAATAAGGAGAATAGTGTGAAACTTTATACCTTTGATCCCGCGCCAAACCCCAGGCGGGTGAGCCTGATGTTAAAACATAAGGGCATCGACATTGATTCTGAACAGGTCGACCTGATGAAAGGCGAGCAGATGAGCGGTGAATACAGCAAAATTAACCCGCTGTGCACGGTGCCAGCTCTGCAACTCGATAATGGCGATACCCTGTGTGATGCCATTGCCATTTCGCTCTATATCGACGACCAGTTTCCCGAAAAGAGTGTGTTCGGTGCGAATGCGTTAGAGCGTGCAAAAATTGTCGCTTGGTGTCAGCGTCTCTATGTTGATGGCTTGGCGGCTGTTGCAGAGGTGCTGCGCAACACTAATCCCGCGTTTAAAGACCGTGCGTTGCCCGGGCCGGTAGCCGTGCCGCAGATCGCTGAACTGGAAGAAAGAGGCAACCTTAGAATTACCGCTTTTTATCAAACAATGGAAAAAGAACTGCAGAATCGCCAGTATTTGGTGGGAGAGTCCTTAAGCCAAGCGGATATCGACCTCTATGCCGTACTCGGATTCTGCAACTGGGTAAAACGCGATATTCCTGAAGATTGTCCGGTACTGCGGGCGTGGTTCGATACCATGAAGCAGCACTTCGGTGAGTAAATTAGCACAACAACCAGCCGGCTGATCTAGGTGCAAAGGCCTCCAGCCGGTTCACACCTCGCTGCACTTAAGGCAGTTGGCTAGGCCGGATGGAGGATGTAGGCCATCGGCTGTTGGCGCAAAATAGTCATTTACCACCCGGAATGGCTAATATGAAAAGAATAATAGTTGCCGCTTTGAGTGTTTGTGCTCTCATGCTGTGTCAACAGGGCTATACCCAGCCGATTGCAAACCTGGACACCTCCACCACGAATCTGGTTACAAAGCCCCGCTGCAAAAACTGGCAGCCCGAACGGCAGTTACTTTTTGGTGATCTGCACGTACACACCAAGTACTCCCTGGATGCAAGTACTCAAGGTACTCGAACCTCTCCCGCCGATGCCTACCGTTTTGCAAAAGGTGGCCGTCTACCCGTTCAGCCCTGGCTCCCTGATGGCGAGGCGTTGAGGGAGTTGCAGCTAGAGAGACCTCTGGACTTCGCGGCGGTGACAGATCACGCCGAGTTATTTGGCGAGCGCGATATTTGTTTGGACCCGTCACAACGCGGCTATGGCAGTTGGCAATGTCGTTTGTATCGCGGTTGGCCTCGCGGGGCATTTTTTCTGTTCAATACCAAAGCTGCCATGGCCGGTCGCTTAGGCTTTTGTGGTGAAGATGGCGAATACTGTCGACAGGCGGCCTTGCGCCCCTGGCAAGACATTCAAACCTCAGCTGAAGTGGCTTACGACCGCAGTGATGACTGTGAATTTACCTCTTTCGTGGCCTATGAGTGGACGGGGGCGGCCGAGAATCTCGCCAACCTCCATCGCAATATTATTTTTCGCAATGCCAGTGTGCCAGCGTTGCCGGTTTCCTTTATCGATGCCCCCAGTGCCCCACAACTGTGGGATGGGCTCGATGCGCAATGTGGCAAAGCGAGCGCCCTTAAAAACTGTGAAGTGCTGGTGATTCCTCACAATAGTAATTTGAGTGATGGCTATATGTTTGCCTTGAACGAAGAGGGAAATAACGACCCAAGTAGAGAGGCGCAGAGAGCGCGTTTAGAGCGCGTTGTAGAAATTATGCAGCACAAGGGCAGTTCCGAGTGCTACTACGATCCGCTGCAATCTGAGGATGAGCTGTGCGGCTTCGAACAATTACCTTATGGCAGCTTTCGCAGTAAATTTCTCGGCAAGCTTTCCCCTTCGTTGAGTGAACCGGCAGGGCCAAAATCCGGTTTTTTGCGCGAGGTATTGCGCGATGGCCTGGCGTACGCCAACTCCAGCGACTCGGGGCTCAATCCACTGGCTTTTGGCTTTATCGCCAGCAGCGACACCCACATTTCTGCGCCTGGAGCGGTGAGCGAGGAAGAGTTCCTAGGGCATGGTGGGGCAGGTATGCCGGCGGGTGAAAGTGTGCCGCCGGGATTGCCCGATGATATCGAGTTTAATCCGGGTGGTCTTGCGGCGGTATGGGCAGAAGAGAATAGTCGCGACGCCATTTTCGATGCCTTGCTAAGGCGCGAGGTCTATGCGACCAGTGGGCCGCGTATCGCCCTGAGAGTTTTTGCGGGCGAGGAGCTCCCCAGCGATTTATGTGAGCGCACGGATTTTGCCAAAGTGGGTTATGAGAACGGCGTACCCATGGGAGGGGAGCTCCAGCTTAATTCATCATCGGCCCCCCGTATTGCGGTGATGGCTGCAATGGACCCCGGCACAGCGAAGTGGCCTGGCTTACCGCTGCAAACTCTACAGATTGTAAAAGGCAGTGTTGATAGCGAAGGGCAGCGCTCAGAAACAGTGATTGATATTGCCAGCTCGGGAAAACCGGCGACCGTAGACATAAACAGCTGCCAAACGCAGGGTAGTGGCGCCGCACAACTTTGCTCGGTATGGCAGGATCCGGATTTCGACCCGGAGGCGCGCCATTACTACTACGCTCGCGCCGTCGAAGTGCCCCGTTGCCGGTGGAGTCAGCAGCTGTGCGTGGCGGCCGCAGTAGACTGCAGCCAGCCGGACACCATTTCACCCGGCTATGAAAGCTGCTGCCGTGATGATCACCGACGTCAAATACAAGAGCGAGCATGGAGCTCGCCTGTGTGGGTGACCACGCAGCAAGCTCCCTCTGGCAGCTAAGTGGAGTGCCTTATTCAAGGCTGCTTTTTGGGCGGCGCCGGATAGCGATCCATAACAATTAATGGGTGAAAGGCGAGCTCAATACCCTCTTGGATACGGCTGCTGTTCCCAAGGATTTTTTTACGGCGCACGAAGCCTTTCTGGCTCTTGCGAGAGTCGATCGCATGCAGCGTATCCAAACCACCGCGGCTGGCGAACAGCGGCTGCCCTTCGGTGCTGTAGAGAGTAATCACTAAGCTCGCGCCCTTGATCACTTGAGTCCAATTGAAATCAACCGGAACACTGGCGCTTGCGCCCTCTGTGGCAGGTTCGCGGGTAACGCCATACCAGCGGGCATAGTGTTTCATGCCCGTGCTGTGCTGCACGTCATGGGCGATTAGGTCAGTAAAGACGATCGCATCGATATCTTTATGTGCCTGCAGGCTTTGAAAGGTGCTGGCCATTACCTGCTGCCAACCCTGTTGGTCGACTTTGCCCGTTGTGGGGTCGTAGAATTCACCGAAGTTCAGCAGGGCCTGCTGCCAGGCATTGTTGAATAAATGTTGAGGTGCGATCTCGAAGCCATTTTCTTGCAGGTAGTCCACCACCATCGAATCGATTTTCGTTACGCTGTCCCGTAACATGGAGCGGGTGGGTTCACCGGTGACATTGACACTGGCAACAATCACTTTTTTCACTGGTTTCGCAGCCATAGCGTCTTTGGCGATAAAGAAATCGAACACAGTGGGGTTGTAGCTCACGGAGCTGCAGGCACCGAGCAACAGTCCTGCTGCAGCAACTATCGGAAGCAAAATTCTCACAGTAACACCTATTTATTTGAATGCGCAGGCATTCTAGCAACCGGATCAGAGCATGAGAAGTGAAGTAAAAAATGCAGCGGCGGTGCTGCACAGCGAGTCGCGGGGTGAGGGGCCTACTGTCGTGCTATTGCACGGGCTATTTGGCTCGGCCAGCAATTTATTGACCCTGTCACGCCACTTGGAGCCCAACTATCGTGTCGTACGCATGGATCTGCGCAACCACGGTAAGTCTCCTCACCGAGACTATATGGATATTCCCAGTATGGCTGAGGATGTGGCCAAAACCCTCGGCGAGCTGGCGGTGCAAAGTGCGACGTTTCTGGGGCACTCTCTCGGTGGCAAGGTGGCGATGCAATTGGCGGCTTCTCAGCCCAACTTGGTAGAGAAACTTGTGGTCGCCGATATTGCACCGGTTCGCTATGGGCGCGGCCACGATGCCATTATTGAGGGTTTATTGGCAATGGACTTGCGCGCGCTGCGTAACCGAGACCATGCCGACGAGCAGCTTCAAGCAGCCGTGCCCGAGCTACCCATACGACAGTTCTTATTGAAAAACCTAGTGCGCGACGGCGAGGGTTGGGCTTGGCGCATGAACCTTTCGGTAATTGCAGACTGCTACGATTTACTGCGTGATGCGCCCGCTGCAGAGCCCTATGCGGGCCCGACACTATTTATCCGCGGAGAGAACTCTCGCTACATTATTGATGAGAACCGAGTGGGAATTATGAAGCAGTTTCCCGACAGTCGCATCGAAACCATAGCGGGAACGGGGCATTGGCTGCACGCCGAAAAGCCGCGTGAATTCAACGCGCTGGTGTCTGGCTTTTTGGCTGAGACCTAACATGATTGATGCCATTAGTGCCCAGCTATACGCAGAGCAACCCCAGGACACGCTTTATCATTACACGTCGTTGAGCGGCGTTTTGGGCATTCTGGGCAGCGGTGTACTGTGGGCCAGCGACATACGCTACATGAATGATTCTGCGGAGCTCAGGCATACCGCCGATTTGGTGAAGCGCGAGGTGGAGCTGCGAATTCGCCAAGGGCATGATCAGCCCGCGCTGCTAAATGCCTTTATCGATTGGGTGCAGCACCGTATTACCAATGGCCATATTTTATTTGGTGCTTCGTTTCGCTCTAATGGCAATTTACTGAGCCAATGGCGTGGGTATAGCTCTGTAGGTAAAGGCGCAAGTCTCGGCTTCAATGCTGCCTTTATTCGCCGCTGCGCGAGCAGCCAGAGCTTTAACCTGGGGCGCTGTGTCTATGCGCCGAGCGCGCAGCATAGTTTGATAGCAGAAATTATCGACGGTGTTGAACTGTTGGCCGGAGAAGGGGAGCAGAAGGATTTCCCGAGCTTATTTGCTCACCTGGAAACCGACTTGCTGCGTATCGCCGCCATTTTGAAGCACCCCTCGTTTGAGGAAGAGCAGGAGTGGCGTTTGGTTTCGCCAGTAATTTCCAACTACCCCAATGCAGAGGTTTTCTTTCGAGAAGGCCGGAGTATGCTGGTGCCGTATATGAAGTTTGCACTGGCCTCATCAGAGGGAGAAGCAATGGCTCTCGATCATGTTTACTTGGGCCCAACGCCCAATATTAGTTTGTCGATGAACTCGCTGAAAATGTGCCTGCTGAAGCACGGTATTCAGCCAGCGGAGGGTATCGACTATTGCCAGATACCCTACCGCCAGCGCTAGGCCTACTCGCCGGAGAGGATGAAGTCGGCGCAGCGCTCGCCGATCAGCACTGAAGTTGCGTTGGTGTTTCCGGAAATAATTGTTGGCATCACGGATGCATCGGCAACGCGAAGGCCTTCAACGCCATGTACTTTGAGGTGTTGGTCGACCACGGCCATGTCGTCGTTACCCATTTTACAGGTGCCAACAGGGTGGTATACAGACTCGCCGGTGTTGCGCACAAACTCAAGAATCTCTTCGTCACTTTGTACTTCAGGGCCGGGCACAAGCTCTTCACGGCGCCAGGAGTCGAAGACGGGAGCCTCAAAAATTTCACGCGTTTTGCGAATCGCTGCGATCATCTTTTGACGATCTTCCTCTTCCGCTAAGTAGTTGTGAATAAATGCCGGTGGCTCGGTTGGATCTGTGCTGCGAATGTGCACCCAGCCGCGGCTCTTTGGTCGCAGATAGCATACTGTCGCCGTGGTGCCTGGCACGGTAAGCATGCGGCCGTTTTCGTCCTGATCACCGGCGGCGGGGGTGAAGTGAATCTGCGCGTCGGGGCGATCGACGTCGTCCGAGGTGCGGAAGAAAACACCAACCTGCGAGGCCGGATGCGCCAGCATGCCTTTGCCCTTAAACCAGAACTTGAATAAGTTGCCGATCATTGGCAGCGGGCGTGAGTCCTCATAGAACGTTCGCAGTCCCTCGAAGGAGCGCTGGGTGTTCACAGTTAGGTGGTCCTGCATATTTTCACCGACACCAGGCAAATTGTGCACGGACTTAATGCCTTTCTGGCGCAGCAGCTCGGCATTGCCGATACCGCTAAGTTCTAACAGCTGCGGTGAGTTCATTGTGCCACCGCATAAAATGATTTCTCCCCGGCAGCGAGCGGTGACATCCTTACCATTTTTCAAATAGCGAAGACCGGTTGTGCGATGACCTTCGAAAATAATCTGGCTGGCCAGGGCGTTGGTTTCAATCGTCAAATTTCTGCGCTTCGCGGCATTGCGCAGATAGGTGCGTGCGGTGCTCTGACGGCGGCCGCGGCGAATATTCACTTGATAAAACCCTGCGCCTTCCTGAGTTTCGCCATTGAAATCAGGGTTGTAGGGGATGCCCACTTCCTGCGCGGCTTTCACGTAGAGGTCCGCCATTTCGTAGTGGTCTTGCACGTCATCAACGTGGAGTTGGCCGTCGCGCCCGTGGTATTCGTCACTGCATTGGCCCACATAGGCCTCGTTGCGCTTAAAGATAGGCAGCAGTTTGTCATAGCTCCACTCGGTGTTACCCAGGGCCGCCCAATGGTCGTAATCTTCCTTTTGGCCGCGTATATAGACCATGCCGTTAATTGAACTGGAACCGCCGAGCACCTTGCCTCGGGGCTGGTCAATGCAGCGATCATTCATATGAGGCTCAGGCTCACTGGCATAGCACCAACTGAATTTGGGGTTTTTCATGGTGAAGGCAAAACCCAGTGGCATATGAATAACAGGATTGCTGTCTTTCCCACCTGCCTCTAGGAGCAGGACATTGCGTTGGCCGTCCTCACTGAGGCGATTGGCCAGGGCGCAGCCAGCGGAGCCGGCGCCGACAATAATGTAGTCATAGAGCTTAGTCACAGTGAGTTTGCCTCGCGTTATTGTTTTACTGGTGTTCGGGCGCTGGGGCCGGTCAAGTTATTCCCACTAGCGTAGAGGGAATGGGCGATAAGGTTAAGTTATAATTATGTAACCTTCGGCCAGCCAAGTCTATGCTCGGCGGTATTCACCGCTGTCTGCCAGTTAAACGCCTTCACTAATGCCGCATAGGCACCCGTTAACGGCGATACAAAGCGCTGCCGTTCGCCACTGGCGGGATGGCTGAACTCCAGGGCCATGGCGTGCAGTAACAGGCGAGGGCAGGCTAAATGCTCAGCAAAATAACGGTTATGCCTACCGCGGCCGTGCTTGGCGTCACCAATAATGGGGTGGGCGATATGCTTCATGTGTCGGCGAATCTGGTGGGGCCGCCCAGTCAGCGGCTGGGCGAGCACTAATGAGTAGCGCGATTGAGGGTATTTTTCGATGCAGGCATCAAGTTCGTACTGAGCCAGACACTGATAGTGGGTAATGGCCGGCTTGGCGTCCCCAAACTCCGCTCTTCCCGCATAGCGATCGGGGTCTGCCCGCAATGGGTGATCGATGCAGCCACTGGCGGGGGCGTAACCCCGAACTGTCGCTAGGTAGGCCTTGCGGATCTGGTGCTGGGCAAACTGTTTGGCTAATACCGAGGCACTCTCGCTGTGCAGGCCAAAAACCATAACCCCTGAGGTGGGCTTATCCAGGCGATGAACGGGGTAGATGTATTGCCCTAGCTGCTCGCGGAGTATCTGTAAGGCAAAGCGCGTTTCTCGCCGGTCTATTGGGCTGCGGTGAACGAGCAGGCCGCTGGGCTTGTCCACCACAACAATATCGTCGTCGCGATAGAGCAGCGGCAGTTGCTCAACGGCGTTTTCTGTACTTTTTGGTTCCTTATCTTGCGAGTTTGATGAAGAGTTTGTCATTTTCCCTAGGTTTTCTTGTCGCTAGTGGCTGGGCGGGGTAGATTTCCCGATCTACTACTACGTATGCCAGAAAAATCAGCGGAGATAATAAGTGGCAGAAAAATTTTTGTGTCAAGCCGTGGATATGACCTTCTTTGAATCAGCACCGTTTAAGTACGTTGCTGAGGTAGAGTTCGGTGTCAGCGCGGCAGATGTCTTTGCATCTTTTGAAAATGCCGATGACTGGCCCCGTTGGGCAATGCCGATCCAGCGCGTGGAGTGGACCTCGCCGAGGCCTTTCGGGATCGGGACGACTCGTACAGTATATATGATGGGCGGGCTGACGGGTTTCGAAGAGTTTATTGCCTGGGAGCGGGGCAGGGAAATGGCATTCTGTTTCACACACGCTACCCGGGACAATATAGAGTCCTTTGCCGAGCGCTACGAAGTGGACGAATTGGCGGATAACCGCTGTCGCGTGCGGTGGACAATGGCGATGAAGCCAAAGGGCTTTAGTAAGGTATTCCTACCCGTCTTCAGCCCTGTGATGCGTTTTGGTGTGAAAATGATGCTCAAGAACTTGAAACGCTTATTGGAGAAGCGCGCCAATTGATACATGGCGCGCTTTTTTACGACCTAACTCAGTTGTTCGCAACACGCTCCGCACTGGCAATTTCGGCGTCCAGCTTTGCGATAATGGTGTCAATATCATCCTGCGACAGTTCGCCTTCCTTCAGGTAAGTAATTTCACCCTCGGCATTGAGCAAAATAATCGCAATGGTTCGAGACTTTAATTGCCAGGCCTTTAGCCCGCGTCCAGCATCGTCGGCAACAAGCACAGCTTGGGGGTGAGCGCGCTTATTCTTGGCGAGCTCACCAGCGACCAAGCCAGAGGTTCCCCACAGTGCGTCATCAAGGTTGACCACGGAAATTGATTGGAAACTCTCAGTGGGATACTCACCGGCTTCCAGCCGTGCGCGAAGGGGGGCAATCGCGGCATCTGATGACATGCGCGCAGGCATGTGAAAAATAAGTGCTGGGCTGCCCGTGCTGATACTGGTGCTAGACCAAGGGCTGAAGCTCACCTTATCGCCCGACATAACCAGCTCCCCGCGGCTTGGCACGTCCAGCGTAGGTAAATTGCCGCCCACTTCCAGTGCCATACCCAAGCTGCTGCCAAGCAGAGCCAGTGAGACGGCTACAGATTTCCATAAACGCAACATGAATCGATCCTTATAATAGTAGTTAAAGCAATGCGCGGCAGAATAGCATAGCAGCCACGTTGCAATGATGACGCTTAGTTCACATTATCGGCCTCGTATCTGAACCGAGGCTGAATTGGCTGAGACCTCCACTGAGACCCATTATTCGCCAAAAAGTGTCGCAACAATGCGGCGTTGGCCACCTCTGTTGCGGTGCTCTCCAAGGTACACACCTTGCCAAGTACCCAAGGCAAGCCGTCCCTCGCTCACGGGTATTGTCACGTTACTGCCCAATAGACTGGCTTTAATATGGGCTGGAAGATCGTCGCTGCCCTCATCGATATGCTGGTAGTGGGTATCGCCTTCCGGAACGCAGCGGGAGAAAAAATACTCAAAGTCGCTACGAACTGTGGGGTCGGCATTCTCGTTAAGCGTTAATGACGCCGAGGTGTGTTGAATAAACAGCTGACATAAACCGACAGATAATTGTGATATTTCCGGCAGTTGCGCGATGATCTCATTGTCGATGAGGTGAAAGCCACGCGCTTTCGCGCGTAGAGTAATCGTTCGTTGTATCCACATTTCGCATGAATCCGTCGTGTCAATTCATTGCTCAGGCAGCAATTCACCGCAGTATTTGCAGTGAATGGCGTCGCGTTCGTGGTTGCCCTGTTGGCAAGACGTGCAACGCTTTAACCCTGCCTGACGTTGGTTTTCTTGCACGAGCTCCGCGCTGAGTATCCCGGTTGGGATGGCAATGATGGCGTAGCTGGTAACCATTGCCATCGCTGCGATGGCGCGCCCCAGGGGCGAATGGGGAACAATATCACCGTAGCCGACTGTCGTGACGGTGACGATGGCCCAGTAGATGCTTTGCGGCAGACTCGTGAAGCCATTTTCAGGCCCTTCGACCAAATACATCAAAGAACCGAAGACGATGACCAGTGTGACGACGGTGATGAGGAACACGGTAATTTTGTGGCGCGACGATTTGATCGAACGCACCAGAATATTCGCCTCAGACATGTACTTGAAAAGCTTAAACACGCGGAAAATACGCAGTACCCGAAAGATGCGAATCACCAGCAAATGCTGGGCGCCGGGTAAAATTAACGCCAGGTAGGTGGGCAGTGTCGCTAGCAGATCGACGATGCCGTAGAAGCTGGTGATGTAGCGTTTTCGGTCTACAGAGCAGTATATTCGCGCTAGGTACTCGATACTAAACAGCACGGTAAAGGCGATTTCTGCAGTGTAAAAAAGCTCGCCATAGGCGGCATGCAGGGGCTCCACGGAGTCCAAAAATAGGGCTAAAACGCTCGCAATGATGACGATGATAAGCGCGATGTCGAAGTTCCTGCCCAGACCTGGCTCTGTGCCGAAGATAATCTCGCGAAGGCGCTCCTTGAGGGTATCGCCTGTCATTGTGCTTGTTCCTCACGAATAACCGCAATAATCTCCCGGCAAAGGAATGCCAGTTGCTCGTCGTCAATGATGTAGGGCGGCATGGTATAGATGAGTTTTCCAAAGGGCCGAATCCAAATACCGTGGTCGACGAAGCGGCGCTGAATAGAGGCCATCGTCACCGGTTCAGCCATTTCAATCACGCCGATGCCGCCGAGGCAGCGCACATCCGCAACGCCCGGGATCTCGCTGGCCGGTGATAAGCCTTGTTTTAATCCCTGCTCGATACGCTGGATATTGCCCTGCCAGTCGTTGGTAAGCAGCAGGTCGATGCTGGCATTGGCGATGGCGCAAGCCAGAGGGTTGCCCATAAAAGTCGGGCCGTGCATAAATACGCCGGCCTCACCCTGGCAAATACCTTGGGCAATGTCTTCAGTGCACAGGGTAGCAGCAAGGCTTAGATAACCGCCGGTTAGCCCCTTGCCAACGCACATAATGTCGGGGCTGATGTCGGCGTGCTCACAGGCGAAAAGTTTACCTGTACGACCGAAACCGGTGGCAATTTCGTCGTGAATCAGCAATACATCATAGCGGTCGCACAGTGCGCGCAGGCGGCGTAAATAGTCGGCAGAATAAAATCGCATGCCGCCAGCCCCTTGCACGATGGGTTCGACAATAACGGCCGCAACGTCGCCGTGGTGCTCGTGAAGCAGCGCTTCCACCGAGGCCATATCGTCATCACTGGCTGCCTGTCCAAATGGTGTTTGTGGCGCCTCTGCAAACAGTTGCAGACTCAACACTGAGCTAAATAAATGGTGCATACCATTGACGGGATCACACACTGCCATCGTGGCAAAGGTGTCGCCATGATAACCATTGCGAAGCGCGATAAGTCGATGCTTTGCTGACTGCCCCATGGCGATCCAGTATTGCAGCGCCATTTTAATCGCGACTTCAACCGCGACTGACCCCGAGTCAGAAATAAATACTCGCTGCAGGGGTGGCGGCGTCAGGTCGACCAGCCGCTTGCCGAGTGTTGCCGCGGGGGCGTGGGTCAGGCCGCCGAACATAACGTGGGACATGTCTGCCAGCTGACGCTGTGCGGCGTCGTTTAACACGGGATGATTGTAGCCGTGAATCGCCGACCACCAAGACGACATGCCATCGATTAAGCGCCTGTCGTCCGCCAATACAATTTCAACACCACTGGCAGATTTAACCGGGAACATCTCTGGCGCGGATAGCGCAGACGCATAGGGGTGCCAGATGTGATCGCGATCCCAAGCGAGCCAAGTGCTTGTGTCGATATTGCTGTAGTCGTGCATAGCGGTCTCCGTTGCTGGCCAGCTATTCTAGAAGCTGACGCCGCGTTTTGCATCTGCCGAGCGTGGTAGGGATACTGGAGGCCATTGCGATAACTCGATTGGAGGCAACAGATGAGCCAATTTCGTGTGGTAACCGACAGCATGGGCGACGTCAGCGTGCCGGCGGATGCCAAGTTTTCCGCCCAAACCCAGCGGGCATTGGACAACTTTCAGATCAGTTCGCTGACACTTCCCGACAGCTTTATTGACGCGGTATTACATATCAAGCGTGCGGCCGCTGAGGTCAATGCCGAACTGGGCGTGCTGGACGCCGAGATTAGTCAGGCCATTATCCAAGCAGTGGACCGCGTATTGGCGGGCGAATTTCGCGACCAATTTCCCGTTGACGTGTTTCAGACTGGCTCGGGTACCAGTACAAATATGAATGTGAATGAGGTGGTGGCGACCCTCGCGAGTGAGATGTCTGGCCTGTCCATCAGTGCCAACGACCACGTGAATATGAGCCAGAGCAGCAATGATGTGGTGCCGACAGCGATACACTGCAGCGCTGCCATTAAGCTACAGGAAATATTGATCCCAGCGGTGAAGCGTTTGCAGGCGACGATTGATGAACGCGCTGGTGCTATGACAGGCGTAGTCAAAACGGGCAGAACACATTTAATGGATGCCATGCCGATGACACTTGCCCAAGAGATGTCGGCGTGGTCTTGTCAGCTTGAGAAAGCTCAGGCGCGTCTGCAGCATGTCCTGTCGGAATTGCGGCTGTTAAGCCAGGGCGGCACGGCGGTCGGTACCGGTGTGAATGCGCCGCAGGGCTTTTCGGCGGCATTTTGCGAGGTGATTTCTCGTAACACCCATACCGATTTCCGGCCGAACAATAATTTTTTTGAGGGTATCTCCTGCCAGGACACGGCGGTGTCGGCATCGTCGCAATTGAAAACGCTGGCGGTGGCTCTGACGAAAATCAGTAATGACTTGCGCTGGATGAATAGTGGGCCGCTCTCCGGGCTGGGCGAAATTCAGCTGCGGGCGCTGCAACCGGGTAGCAGTATTATGCCGGGTAAGGTTAATCCGGTGATTCCCGAAGCGGTAGCGATGGCTTGTGCGCAGGTGATCGGCAATGATGCCTGCATTGCCATGGCAGGGCAGTCGGGGAATTTTCAGTTGAATGTTATGTTGCCGGTTATTGCCTATAACCTGCTGCAGAGTATCGATGTGATGGCGTCGTCATGCACTGCTCTGGCCGATCAATGCATTGTTGATTTCCAGGTAAATCACAACAATTTACAGGCTGCTCTGGCTAAAAACCCGGTGTTGGTAACGGCGTTAAACCCGCTAATTGGCTATTTTAGGGCGGCTGAGATTGCGAAGCGAGCATACAGCGAACAGCGCGATATCCTCGATGTTGCCGAAGAGATGACGACATATTCCCGCGAGGAATTATTAGGCTATCTCGACCCGGAGCGGCTTACTCGAGGAGGCTTACACGCCTAGTTTTTTTCTTCCAGCGCCATCAATATTGGCCGAAGTGCATCGCCCACCGTAGCCGCCATCGCAGGTTGTGCCTGGGCGTTGGGGTGGATGCCGTCATTCTGCATTAGTGTGGCGTCCCCGGCGATGCCTTCGAGTAAAAAGGGCACAAGCGGCAGCGTGTGCTCCTCGGCCAATGCCGGATAGATGTTCTCAAACCCGAGGCTGTAGCGCCGCCCGTAGTTGGGCGGAATGCGCATTCCCACAAGGAGTATTTTTGCGCCGCTTTCTCTGCTCAGGGTGATCATTTCGCTCAGCGTGTTGCGTACACGTGTTAGTGGGTAGCCCCGCAAACCATCGTTGCCACCCAGCTCGAGTACCACGACGTCGGGGGCATGTTCTTGCAGCAAGCCCGGCAAACGCTGCAGGCCTCCTTCGGTCGTTTCGCCGCTAACACTGGCATTAATAATGGTTGCACTGTCGGCTAAGTCGCGGGCCAGTAGGGCGACCCAACCCTTTTCAGGCGCCATGCCATAGGCGGCGCTGAGGCTATCACCAAGAATAAGTAGTCGCGGGCTACTGCGGTCCTGAGCATGGAGCGATACACTAAACGCAAAGCCGCAGGCGACGACCAGCAAATGCAGTACAGGAAGGCGAATGATAAAAGTTGAAAAGCTCAGCAAGACAGTCCCCAGTGGTGATGGCGAGCTACGAATACTGAAAGGGATCGATCTCGAAATCAAGGCGGGGCAGAGCGCGGCAATTGTTGGGCCGTCTGGGTCGGGGAAGTCTACGTTGCTCGGTTTGTTGGCAGGCCTGGACTCGCCGGGCGAAGGTGATGTTCTGCTTCAAGGCCAGTCTTTGGCGTCCATGAGTGAGGATCAACGGGCGGCGCTGCGGGCACGCTCGGTGGGGTTTGTGTTTCAGTCCTTCCAGCTGCTGCCCTCACTAACGGCACTGGAGAATGTGATGCTGCCGCTAGAGTTGGCGGGCATGGAAGCGCCGCGTCAGCGCGCGTCAACGCTGCTTGAGGAGCTGGAGTTAGGACATCGGCAGCACCACTATCCGCGGCTGCTCTCCGGTGGTGAACAGCAACGGGTAGCGATAGCGCGCGCTTTTGCCAGTGAGCCCGCGATCCTGTTTGCCGATGAACCTACCGGCAATCTCGATGCGAAAACCGGCGCCCATATCACCGAGCTGCTGTTCAGCTTGAACCGAGACAAAGGCACTACATTGGTACTGGTGACCCATGAGCAGGGCTTGGCAGACCACTGCCAGCGAGTGTTTGAAATGTACGATGGTGAGTTGTCAGAATTGCAGCGGCAATGCCCATGTTGATGCTCAAGCAATGGCTGCGCGCCTGGCGCGGTGGCGAGCTGGGCCTATTGTGTATCGCCCTTAGCCTAGCGGTCGCCAGCGTTAGTGGTATTGCCGGTTTCTCAGAACGTTTACAAGCGACGATGGCGACGCAAAGTCGCACCTTTTTGGCTGCAGATCATGTGCTGACCAGCCCACGACCGATTGAGCCGCAATGGCTGGATAACGCGCGCTCTGAGGGCCTGCGCACAGCGCAGCTTGTGGCGTTTCGCACAATGGTCTATGCCAGTGAAGAGATGTTGCTGGTGTCTATGCGTGCCGCCTCCGCATCCTACCCATTGAGGGGCGAGCTTCGCGCAGCCAAGCAGATGTTTGCCGATGGGGAGGGGGTTGAGCACGGGCCATTGGCAGGGGAAGTTTGGCTGGATTCACGGGCGATGGCGACGCTCGGTATTACCCTGGGTCAGACCGTTGAGGTAGGGGAAAAAGCGCTAGTGGCAACGCGGGTATTGGTTGATGAGCCCGACCGCAGTTCTGCGTTGAATATATACGGTCCTCGCGGGCTAATGAATTTGGAAGACCTGGGTGCCACCGAGGTGGTACAGCCCGGGAGCGTTGTGGACTACCGCTATCTTTTCGCCGGCGATGACGCGGCATTCGCGGCATATCGGCAAACTCTCAGCGCCAGTTTGTTGCCGGGGCAAAAGTGGCTGAATATCGAAGACAACCAGCCAGCGCTGGCCAGCGCTTTGGCGCGCGCAGAAGAGTACCTTCTTTTGGCTGCTAGCCTTACCTTGGCACTGGCGGGGGCGGCCATTGCGCTGGCTGCCCAGCGCTACGGCCAGCGCAATATTGACGCGGTGGCCTTAATGAAAACCCTGGGCGCGAGTCGGCGATATATCTTACTGCACTACCTTCGGCAGTTACTGCTGGTATTGCTACTTGCCTCGGTGCTGGGAGGCTTGGTTGGCGTTGCCGTGCAATATTTGTTGTTTGTCAGCCTCAGTGACCTGGTGTCTGCAACCCCGCCGGCTGGAAGTTTGCGGCCGCTTTGGATGGCAATTGTCAGTGCAGCGTTGTGCCTGTTGTGCTTTGCCATGCCACCGATAGTGCGTTTGAGCCGCGTATCGCCCGTTCACGTGTTGCGCCGCGATGAATCGCTCGCGGGTGGGGTTCGCCTTGCGACTGCTGCCGGGGCTGCGGGCTTAGGGTTGCTGATGTACTGGTATAGCGGAGATCTCTCACTGGTCATTGCGCTGATGCTGGGTTGTTCAGTGTTACTTGTGGCGGCGGCTGGCGTCGTGCTTATGGCGCTGACAGGTATTCGTCGCCTCAGCCGTCGACTGCCGGGCAGTGCTCAACGCTTGGCTGTGTCGAGCATTTATCGGCGGCGCTACGCCAACGCCTTTCAAACTGCCAGCATCGCCCTTGCCTTGATGGTGCTGGTGAGTTTACTGCTGTTACGGGAATTACTCCTTAAGGACTGGCAGCAACAGGTAGCTGAGGACACGCCCAACTACTTTTTGATCAATATTGCCGGTCGTGATGTCGAGCCGCTGGAGGCCTTCCTCGCTGACCGCCGTATTCACCACGCAGGCTTGTATCCAATGGTTCGTGGTCGCCTCGTAGAAATCGACAACATGCCATTGCAGGATATCGAGGGCCTGGAAACCCGAAATACGGGTGTGGACCGAGAGTTGAATCTCAGTTGGTCAGAGGCGCTGCCAGAGGACAATCAACTGATCGCCGGTCAGTGGTGGAGCCAGGCTGCTGAGCCGTTGCAGACAAACCCTGTGTCAGTGGAGCAAGAATTGGCTCAACGCCTGAATATTACTGTGGGCACGGCGTTACGTTTTAACGTTGGCGGCAGAGATTTAACCGCGACGGTTGCGAGTTTACGGCAGCTCGACTGGGCAAGTATGCGTCCGAACTTTTACTTCCTGTTTCCAGAGGACGCGTTGCGCAGTTACGCCGGTAGCTACATTACCAGTTTTTACCTCGACGACTCGCAGCGCCCGCTATTGGTCGATTTGCTCGGCCGCTACCCGACGGTCAGTCTGATTGAAATTGGCGCAGTACTTAAACAGGTTCAAGGCGTGGTTGCGCAGCTATCTCGTGCACTGGCTGTGGTGCTTTTACTGGTGCTGGTGAGCGCCTTACTGATTAGCGCTGCAAATGTGATGCTGAGTTTCCAAACCCGCAAACAGGAAAACGCGCTGTTGCGAACCTTGGGCGCCAGAAACCGTTTTTTATTCGCGGTAGTCATCGGTGAATTTGCGTTGCTGGGCGCACTGGCCGGGGCGGTGGCTGGGCTGGGTGCCAATTTTTGTTTGTTTTTTATTCAGCGCTGGGTCATGCAGTCAGAAGTACTTCTGTATTGGGCGGCAATACCGCTGGCGAGTGTGGCAGGGGCTGGCATATTAGCACTGCTGGTGTTGACGAGTAGCCGAAAAATGTTGCGCAGCTCCGCGACAGTGTTACTGCGCGGAGCGTGATGGAAAGCTATGCCGAAGCCTTCTGCGCCGACTCTGGAGGGTAGTGCGTCGACTCGTCAGGCAGTGTCGAGATGTAGCTCGGATCCGTGCAGAGGCCTGCGATCATCATGCGCATAGATTTTTCAGCTTGAAGGTGCAAGTCGCGGTGGTAGCCATAGGTGTCTGCGTGGTCCAGCATTAGTGTGGTCACGCCGTGCACGGCTGCCCATACCGTGTGGGCGATAGATGCAACGTTGTCTAAGGGGCGAAGTTCGCCGTTGGCGAGACCACGCTCCACGCCCGCGCGTACTTTATAGATCGCCTCGCGGCCGGCCGCAAACAATTCGGGGTATTGGTTACGAGGTTGTAGGGCCGGGCCGAACATCAGATGAAATAGTTCAGTGTGCTCTCGGGCAAACTTTACATAGGCCAAGCCAAAATAGAGTAAGCTTTTGTCCGCCCGGGGCTCTTCTTCACTGGGGCGCCCCATTTCAAAAAAGCGTTTAAAGCCCTCTGTTGCCAGAGCCGCGAGTAGCGCATTTTTGTCGCGGAAGTGGCGATAGGGAGCGGTTTGCGATACGCCGATTTCGCGGGCGAGGGCACGCAAGCTCAGGTCGCGGACGCCGCCCTCGACCAAGTGTTTTTCTGCAAGCTCCATCAGCTCTTGACGGAGATTGCCGTGGTGATAACTGGAGGATGTATTGCTGGCCATAAGGTCACTTCTATGCTGATGCGACAGCAATGTTGACAGCTGGGAGTGGGCTTGTCATCTTTTTTTCACGAAAATGCGATTTTTGCCCCAAAACCGTGACAAAGCCCGAAATTCGGCGGTTTTCGTGGCCGACTTCGATAATTTAACGGCCGGTATTGTCGGTGTTTAGATGCAATTCAGGCCGCTATGGCGTGGGTGGACGCTGTCGCGGTGCCATGTTTCAGGAGAGAGGAAATGGACTTAGGTGTGAACGGGAAGGTCTTTTTGTTGGCGGGTGCCAGTAAAGGGTTGGGCTATGCCATCGCTGAGAACCTGGCCCAGGCCGGAGCAACGCTGCTATTGGGTAGCCGCGATGTACAGCGAACGCAGGCATCGGCAGCCCAGCTAGCGGAACGTTACGGCACCCGCGTTGTGGGCGCGGGCCTGGATATGGCTGATGCAGATAGCATTCGCGCTTGGGTGGCTCGAGGCGTGGAGGAGTTTGGTGAGGTGAATGGGGTCTTGGTCAATGCTGGTGGACCACCTCCCGGGGGCTTTGACGCGTTTACCGATGATGACTGGCAAAGTGCATTCAACTTAACCCTGATGAGCGCGGTGCGCCTAGTGAGGGAAACCCTTCCTCACCTGCGCAGTGCGGGCGGGGGAGCAATTTTGATGCTGACGTCGTCATCGGTAAAAGAGCCGATCGATTTTCTCTTGTTGTCTAATGTGATGCGTTCGGGCGTCAGTAGTTTGGCAAAGAGTCTGAGTCGTTCCCTGGCTGCTGACCAAATCCGCGTTAACAATTTGATTCCAGGGATAATCTATACAGACCGTATAAAGTCGCTGGACGCCAATCAGGCGCAGATGAGAGAAGTGGCGGTGGAGCAGCAACGGGCCGCCAATGAGGCGTTGATTCCGCTCGGGCGTTACGGTGAGCCGGAGGAGTTCGGTCGCGCCGGTGCATTTCTGCTGTCGGATGCGGCCAGTTACATCACTGGCTCATCGTTGGTGGTAGATGGCGGAACGATGAAATCCCTATTCTAGGGCCTGCTCACATTCATTGAATTGCACTTGCTGGGGTGGCAATTTTTAGCCGCAACGGGCGTAACGTAACTAGCGTAAACGGGCCCTAAGGCAAGCCCTCAGTTGAGTCGCTGCGCAAGCCTATTTTGCTGATGCGTTTGCCTTTCATCTCGGCGACCGTCCAGATCATGTTCTGCCATCGAATGTGGTCGCCCAACACCGGTTTGCTGGACAATCGCCGAGATAAAAATTGCGCGAGGGTAAGGTCGGCATTCTTCTCGCTGACCTTCAAGTTATAGAGCTGGGCAATATCGGTTAAGCGCGCATCTGCTTGAAGAATAAAGTCGCCGAAGAAACGCATATCCAAGCCTTGCGTCGGCGCCTCGCTAAACAGCTTTCCCAGGGCTGGCAGGTCTGCATCGTGTGCGATGACACAGAGAATATCACCGCTGAGAAGCAGCGTACTGCCGCTTGGGTGGAGGAGCTGTCGGTCACGGAATAATGCCGCGATCCGCGTATTCTCGGGCATATGCAGCTGCTTTAATGGCCGACCGATATACCACTTGTCCGCAGCCAGGGTGTAGACGAAGAGTTCCCATTGACTGGCGACATGTACCTCAAGGCCAACGCGCGAAACCGGGGCCGGCGTCGCGGGCACGACGACATCGGCGCGTCGCGCCGCCCAACTCAGGCTGCTTCCCTGGAATAACAGCGACACTAAAACGATAAAAAAGGCGACGTTGAAGTAGAGTTGGGCGTCTTCCAAGCCTGCCATCATCGGGAATATCGCCAGAATAATGGGTACCGCGCCGCGCAGCCCAACCCAGGCTATAAAGGCCCGTTCACGCAGGGCAAAGCTCCTGAAGGGCAATAGGCTGGTGAATACGGCGAGCGGCCGCGCAAAGAAGATCATCCACAATGCCAGTGCGAGGGCAGGCAGGGTTACTGCAAATAACTCGCTAGGGGTAATTAATAGTCCCAGCACCAAGAACATCGCGATTTGGCTGAGCCAGGCCAAGCCGTCGAACATATGCAAAATACCGTGGCGGTTGCGCACCGGGCGATTCCCTAGCACCAAACCACACAGGTAAATAGCGAGAATACCGCTACCGCCAGCTGCGGTGGTAAGGGCATAGATAACCAGGCCGCCGCTAACAGCCAGCAGGGGATAGAGGCCACTGGCGAGCTCCATTTTATTGATTAAGCGCCACAGCAGGTAGCCGCCGCCGACACCCAGGCCGATTCCTAAGCCAAACTGCCACAGCAAATCCACCGCCAGTGAAAATGAGAGTGGTTGGGCGCTACGCAGTAATTCAATAAGACTGATCGTCAGGAACATCGCCATCGGGTCGTTGCTGCCCGACTCTATTTCCAGGGTGGCGCCAACCCGCTCATTGAGGCCCTTACCGCCTAATAGCGAGAAAACGGCTGCAGCATCGGTGGAGCCGACGATGGCACCTATTAGCAGGCCCTCCATCCAGGTGAGAGGGAATAGCAGCGTGGCGATCCAGCCGGTGAGTGCTGCGGTAATCACAACACCAAAGGTGGCGAGTGACAGGGCGGGCCACAATGCAACCCTAAAACTGCTTATTCGCGTGCGCATGCCGCCATCAAGGAGGATAACCGCCAGGGCAAGATTGCTAATGAGGTAGGCGGTTGAAAAGTTGTCGAAGCGAATACCTCCCGGGCCTTCTTCACCCGCGAGCATGCCGACACCTAAAAAGATGAGAAGAATAGGAATGCCTAGCCGTGAGGAAACGGAGCTAACGAGGATGCTGGCTGCGACGAGGCTGGCGCCGATCAGAAAAAGGGTGTTGATGCTGGCAGCGTCCAAGGGAGTCCTATTTGGTTGGCGTGAAAACACTAATTAAAGCGAGAGTGTAGGGGCGCTGTCAAAAGCTAAAAGGCAAGATATGAAAGGTCAGCAGGGCTGACCTTTCTCCGGCGAGGGGCTTATTCAGTGGTGTGATCGTCGTATTCGTCTTTAACCTCTTCCACGCCCTCTTGGTAGGAATCTCTGGCGCTTTCAAAGCTTTCATCAACGCTTTCCGCCGCTTCTTCAACAGGGCCCTCGTTGCGGTCGCACGCCGTTAAAGCAGCTGTGCCACCGAGTGTTATCGCAACCATTAAGATGCCTCGTCCGAGAAAAACATGATCAAAGAATGACGTGAATTTCTTCATATGAATACGCTCCATAGTTGTTAGGTTTCGGGCGTCGATGTTCCTTGCGCCTCGCTGTGCAAATGCTGACGACGGGTCTTTCTGTCGCTAGCTCTTTTGCATTGACCATGTCGTGACATGGTGTAGCTGTGACGCAAATTCAGCGACTTTGTTCCCTTTTCTTTGGCGAGGCTGCGGAATATGGGCAGGAGTCAGACATAAAAAAACCCGCATTGAGCGGGCTTTTTCGCAGCAGGCAAAGAGTGATTATCTCTCTAAGTACTGGAGTTTGTCAGGCTTTCCTGCCCATTCTTCTGCGTCGGCAGGAGCATCTTTCATTTCTGTGATATTCGGCCAAACCTCTGCGAGCTCGGCATTAAGCTCGAGGAATACTTGTTGATCATCTGGGAGTTCATCTTCCGAGAAAATGGCTTCTACCGGGCACTCGGGCTCACACAGTGCGCAATCGATGCACTCATCTGGGTGAATAACCAGAAAGTTCGGGCCTTCGTAAAAACAGTCAACAGGACATACTTCCACACAGTCTGTGTGCTTACACTTGATGCAATTTTCACCTACAACAAAAGTCATTTTGGTCAGCCCCTTACTCTCTGACTGTGAATCGGCAAGCGCGCATTGTAACACCAGGAAAAAATATCGGTACAGCGTCAGCCTTAACAATAATTTAGGTGTACATAATTTGTTTTACTGATGAGCCGATATTGATCACTTATCACCCAATTCTTTGAGGTGATAGAGGGCTTCCAGCGCTTGGCGGGGAGTCAGCGCATCGGGGTCGATGTCCGCCAGTGCCTCGTCGACCGCTGAGAGGGTGGGGCTGGCAAACAAATCCGCTTGCGGGCCACTGGTTTTTATCACCGGAGCAATCGCCTGTTGTTCCAGCTCATTGAGTTTACTGCGAGCGGCCGAGATGACTTTTTCGGGCATTCCCGCAAGCTTTGCCACTTGTAGGCCATAACTGCGATTAGCTGGCCCCTCTTCAAGGCGGTGCAAGAAGACGACATGGTCTTTGAATTCCCGCACCCCAAGGTGAACATTGGCCGCGCAGGGGTAGGTTTCGGGCAGTACCGTTAATTCAAAGTAGTGGGTGGCAAACAGGGTAAAGGCCTTGACCTTGTCCGCGAGTTCAATAGCGCTGGCCCAGGCAAGCGAGAGGCCGTCAAAGGTGCTGGTACCGCGACCAATTTCATCCATTAACACCAGGCTGTTTTGTGTGGCGTTGTGGAGAATATTTGCCGTCTCGGTCATTTCCACCATAAAGGTCGAGCGACCGCCGGCCAGGTCGTCTGAGGAGCCGATACGAGTGAAGATTTGGTCAACGACGCTTAGCTTGGCGCGTTTCGCCGGAACAAAGCTGCCGATATGGGCCAGCAGAACAATCAGCGCGGTCTGGCGCATATAGGTCGATTTACCGCCCATATTCGGGCCGGTAATGATGAGGGTTCTGCGACGGCGATCCAGGTTGAGGTCGTTGGCGATGAAGGGTTCGTCTAGAACGCTCTCGACCACGGGGTGACGCCCCTGTTCGATATCGATGCAACCATTGTCGGTAAACTCCGGTTCACAGAAGTCCAGTTGTACGGCGCGTTCTGCGAGGTTGCTTAACACATCTAATTCGCACAGTGCGTGTGCCGAGAGCTGTAGGGCACCTAGATGCTCATTCAAACGATCCAGTAATGCTTCGTAGAGCGCTTTTTCTCGCGCCAGTGCGCGGCTTTTGCTGCTGAGTGCGCGGTCCTCGAACTCTTTGAGTTCCGGCGTGATAAAGCGCTCGGCATTTTTTAAGGTTTGCCGACGAATATATTCTGTTGGTGCATTTTCCGCCTGTGTGCGGCTGATTTCTATGTAATAGCCGTGCACACGGTTATAGCCGACCTTTAAGCTGCTGAGTCCGGTCCGCTCTTTTTCGCGCTGTTCCATTGCCACCAAAAATTCGCCAGCATCACTGCTCAGGCTTCGTAGTTCATCCAGCTCGGCATCATAGCCCGGTGCAATGACGCCGCCGTCCCGAATGACCATAGGCGGATTGTCGATAATGGCCGTTTGTAGCAGTTCAGCGAGTGTTGGGAAGCTACTGATATCTGTCGCGATCCCACGAATATGTTCCGTGGGAATTGCCGCTAAAAGTTGCTGCAGGGGCGGCAAAATCGCAAGGGAGCTCTGCAGGCGAGAAAGATCCCGGGGGCGGGCCGAACGCAGCGCAACACGCGCCAAAATTCTTTCCAGGTCGCCAATGGCTTTTAGCTGTTCGCGAATGGATTCAAAGTGATAATCCTGAATCAGCGCTGCGATACTGTTTCGCCTGGCCTCTAATACTGCTCGGTCGCGCAGCGGGCGATGAAGCCAGCGTTTGAGAAGCCGGCTGCCCATCGCTGTCTGGCAGCGATCAATCACGGAGGCAAGGGTGTTGTCGGTACCGCCGCCGAGATTTGTATCAAGCTCGAGGTTGCGGCGGGTGGCGGCGTCCATGGCGACAGCCCGCTCGCATGCATCGTGCTGGAGTCGTCGAATGTGGGGTAATTCGCAGCGCTGAGTATCTTTCACGTATTGCAATAAGCAGCCGGCAGCTGCTGTTGCGACGGGCAGGTTGTCACAGCCGAAGCCGGCGAGGTCTTGAACCTGGAAGTGGCTACACAACAGTCGCAGCGCACTTTCGCTATCGAAGTCCCAAGGTGGAAGGGCACGCCTACCGGGTAAATCTGGCAACCACTCGCCGCCAAAATCTTCGGGTATTAGTAGCTCGGCTGGGCGCAGCCGTTGCAACTCGCTTAGCAAGGCTGGCTCATTTGTTAACTCTGATACGCTGAAGCGGCCGCTGCTCATATCGAGAACGGCTAGCCCGAAGGTATTTTCTTGTCGGCAACAGGCGACAAGTAAATTGTCGCGGCGTTCATCGAGCAGCGCCTCATCGCTAAGTGTTCCAGGGGTGACAATGCGCGCGACCTTTCTTTCCACCGGGCCTTTGCTGGTGGCGGGGTCACCGACTTGCTCGCAAATTGCGACGGAAACGCCATATTTTACCAGGCGAGCGAGGTAGCCTTCCGCGGCGTGATAGGGAACGCCGCACATGGGAATTGGGTTTCCGCCGGATTTTCCGCGGGCGGTGAGGGTGATATCCAGCAAGTCGGAAGCGCGTTTTGCGTCATCGAAAAAGAGCTCATAAAAGTCGCCCATCCGGTAAAATAGTAACTCCTGCGGATGTTGCGCCTTAATTTTCAGGTATTGCTGCATCATTGGCGTGTGCTGGGCCAGGTCGATGCCTGCATTCATAATCACTCTCCGAACCCGAGGGAAAACTCCGCTCGTCACTTTGCTGGGGAAAAGCGAGAAGTTTACGGAATGCCTCGTTGTGTCGCCAGCGTCGCGAGCAGGACTTTTTTTCAGCAGGGATTGACAACGCCTTATATAATACTGAGTATATATACAGTAATTAGTCAGCGGCCTCGCAAGTGTGGTTGAGACCACTAGCGACATGAAGAAGGGTGAGAAACTATGGACGCCAACAAACAGAAGGCTCTGGAGTCGGCATTAGGGCAAATTGAGCGCCAGTTTGGTAAGGGCTCAATTATGAAAATGGGGGATAGCTCTCGTGAAATTATGCCCTCTGTTTCCACCGGCTCATTGGGTTTGGATGTTGCCCTTGGGATCGGTGGCCTGCCATTTGGAAGAATCGTAGAGATATATGGTCCTGAGTCTTCGGGTAAAACCACGCTGTGTTTGCAGGTAATGGCTGAAGCGCAAAAGCTGGGCAAGACAGTGGCGATTGTTGACGCAGAGCACGCTCTTGACCCCCAGTATGCCGAAAAGCTTGGTGTAAACCTGGAAGATTTGCTGGTTTCTCAGCCCGACACCGGGGAGCAAGCGCTGGAAATTACCGATATGCTGGTTAGGTCCGGCTCTGTCGATGTCATTGTTATCGATTCGGTCGCCGCGCTGGTGCCGAAGGCTGAAATCGAGGGCGACATGGGTGACTCTCACGTTGGCCTTCAAGCGAGACTGATGTCCCAGGCGCTGAGGAAGCTTACCGGCAGTATCAAGCAGACCAATACGCTGGTGATTTTCATCAACCAGATTCGTATGAAGATTGGGGTTATGTTTGGTAACCCCGAAACCACCTCTGGCGGGAATGCCCTGAAATTCTACGCGTCTGTTCGCATGGATATTCGTCGCACCGGCGCGGTGAAAGAGGGCGATGAAGTTGTTGGTAACGAAACCCGCGTTAAAGTTGTGAAAAACAAGGTTTCACCGCCCTTTAAGCAAGCTGAATTTCAAATCATGTATGGCCGTGGTATTTACCGCATGGGTGAAGTTATCGACTTGGGCGTCAAGCTGGGCTTAGTTGATAAATCTGGTGCCTGGTATGCCTATAAAGGCGACAAGATTGGTCAGGGTAAGGCCAACGCTGCACGCTTCTTGAGTGAGAACCCCGAAATCGCCAATGAAATTGAATCGGCCATTCGCGAGCAGCTGCTACCGAAGCCAGCTGCCAAGAAGGCAGAAGAAAGTGTAGAGGCCAGCGAAGAATAGCGTTGCAGCCAACTGGTTCAGGGGCATTTACCACTGCCCCTGAGTTTTTTCAGTTTAACTTTCGGGCTCTGGAGGCTCTTCCTCAATTTGCAGGCTGAAAGTGTTATCAGCTTTTCTATTACTACTGCTTGTATCAGGTTCTTCTTCGCCGGCGGGAATGCCTCTTGTGCTTTCTAGTTTAATTCTGAGACGCAGGTTGTTGGATGAATCAGCGTTTTTCAACGCATCCTCAAAAGAAATTTTCCCTTCCTCGTAAAGCTTGAACAGGGCGGCATCAAAGGTTTGCATCCCCAGATTTTCTGATTTTGCCATGATCTCTTTGATCGACTCGACTTCGCCTTTGTGAATAGCCTGGGCGACGGTTGGCGTGCCCAATAATATCTCGATAGCAGCGCAGCGTTTGCCGTCTAGGGTGGGAATCAGACGCTGGGAGACAAAGCACTTTAAGTTGAGGGAGAGGTCGAGCAGTAATTGATTCCGGCGCTCTTCGGGAAAGAAGTTAATGATCCTGTCGAGTGCCTGGTTGGCGTTATTGGCATGCAGTGTGGAAATACACAAGTGCCCTGTTTCGGCAAAGGCAATGGCATGTTCCATTGTTTCACGGTCGCGGATTTCTCCTATTAAAATGACATCAGGTGCCTGCCGGAGTGTATTTTTCAGGGCTTGGTGAAAGCTGCGCGTGTCCACACCAATTTCGCGTTGATTAACAATGCTGCGCTTGTGCCGGTGTATGAACTCAATCGGATCTTCGATGGTAATTATATGACCACTGCTGTTGGTATTCCGGTGATCAATAAGTGCTGCAAGAGACGTTGATTTACCAGAACCCGTTGCCCCAACGAATAGCACCAGGCCTCGTTTTGTCATAATCACGTCTTTCAAAACTGAGGGTAGCCCCAGGGAGTCGACGTTGGGAATATCGGTGACGATATTACGAGCTACTATCGAGATTTCGTTGCGTTGTTTAAATATATTGACGCGAAAACGGCCAACTTTAGGAATGGCGTAAGCAAGGTTCATTTCGAGTTCTTGGTCGAACTCTTTCTGTTGCTCGCCATCCATAATTTCGTAGGCGATGTCTCTGATCTCGCCTGGTGTAAATGGGTCTTTATCTAGAGGTTTGAGTTTCCCGTGAAATTTCGCGCACGGCGGAGCGCCGGTGCTGAGAAATAAGTCGGAGCCGCCATTTTTCGCGAGAAGGGTGAGGTAGTCATTGAAGTTCATTGTGGTTACAGCCGGCAGATTCTTGTTTTTTTACAGTGTAACAGTAGTGGTTGTCAGACTATATTTTTTTGCAGGAGGCAGCATTAAGGTAAAAAGGCTCGCGCTACATTACGAGCCTCACTCTATCACTTTCGCAGGTCATGGCTGCGCCTACTTCGGTCTCGGCCAAACTGACGCCGAGCGCATCCAACAGCTGATTAATAATGGCTGTTAGCAGTGGAGAGAGCGTAGATGTGATAATCGCTTCAATTGCGCCCGTCAGCGCATTGGCGGCTGAGCCGACGAGGAAGAGGAGTCCACCGAGCGCGTTTCCGGTAATACCATCGCCGCTGTTGGTGGGGGCGTAGAACTCGAGGTTTAAGCCCAGCAAATCGCCCTCTAAGTTATCAACCAGGCTTTGAGTATCAACGCTTTGATAGGCCTCATCTATTGGATCTACACCGAACTCGGGCAGGTAATCATCGGATGGGTTGTTAGCGAAATTCAGGGTTTCTGAGCCCGCTAACAAATCGGAGTCTAAACTCAGGCCCAGCCCGCCTCCAGAGAAGGCATCCCGCTCGGCGGCACTGGGATCACCATCCCAAGAGCTGCCGTCCCAGTATTCAGTCCAGCAAATCAGCAGCAGGGTGCACTGGTAGCGCACCCGCTTGGTGCCGATATCGAGTATCGGAATGGGCTCCACGCTTGGTGAAGCTTCATCAAAGGCGTTAGTAGCGGCATCATTCATATCGCTGCCCAGGCTGCCGACCAGTACACTGACAGCGGAGCTATTGGCGAGCGCATCCAGTGCTTTGTCTTCGCCGTCGCAATCGTAATCGGTTACGCGGCCGTCGCCGCTGCCCGCTTCAAGAAGGATATCCAGCCTCGGCGAGCTCAGCACTTCGATATCTAAAAGGTCTCTCTGAATATCACAGTAAACCACGCAGCTCAGCCCCTGAAGTACGCCGAGTATATCCAGTGACAGCAAGCTGCTGACTGTACCAGCAACCCCGCTTAGTAAAGGGTTGTCATTTACGAGGCTTAGCAGCGTATTTAAGGTAGCGCCGACAATTGGCAGATCCAGTGAAATAAATGTGCGCACTTGGGCTGATCTGACAAATATCGCATCTCCGCCGTAAGGCGCATCTGCAGCGAGTTTTGGGTTGCCCGTGGCCATGAGTCTTGGCGGGTCGGTCACTTGCAGTTTTACCGTTGCGCCCGCTAAGCCGAGAAGGTTTATGGGTATGTCGGCGGCGATCGCGGATTTGCTATTCGCCAGTTGAATGGTGCCTTGAACAAGTTGCATTGCCTGTAGGCCAATGTCTAGTGCGGCTTCGGGTGCTCCCGTCTGTACCTCAAGCAGCTCACCGAGCGATATCAGCGGAGTGGCCCCAGGGATGGCTAAGACGAGATCACGAAATGCGCTAACCGCAGCGGTATTACCGCCTAACTCCAGTACATCTGCGCCGACGTCGAGTAAATCTCCCAGACTTACGTCGGCGTTAAGTACGCTGTCATAGTCTCCTGCAGAGATGCCGAGATCAACGGCTAGCGCGTCAAGGTAGCTCAGCAAATTGAGATTTGTGTCCAGTAGGCCGTCCCACTGTGCGACACTGAGGTTAAGGGTAGTACCTAACAAGCCGCCTAAGACGCCGTTAAGCAGCGCTGATTGGCTCGAGTCGACATTGAGTAAATTGCTGCGCAAATGTAGCGATGCGACGGGCTGGCAAGCTTCTGCAGCGCCCCGTGCCTCAATAGTGATTGTTTGGCTGCCGCCGGGCACTACACTGCCGAAAAGGGATGCACGTATTGTTCGCGTCAGCGTGACCTGTACGGCCTTTCCATCTGCGCTTGCGGTGAATTGTTTGACGCTACCACCGTTGCCGTCGTCAGCGCTCGTAATCTCACCGAGCACAACCGCAATGCCGCCCGCATCGCCACGAAAATTATTGCGCTCACTAGCCAATGCCGCCTGGGCGGCCGCAAATAGGCCGTCATCATCTAGCGATTGGTCGCGACAATAAGTCAACGACGTTTCCAGGGCCGCTAAGTCAGCCTGCCTTTGTAGGGTGCGCTTCTCAAGAAAGAGCCTGCCAGTATCGACTGAGAGCGCAAGAAAAGCAGTTATTGCCAACATCAACGCAGCTAAGGTCAGCGTCATTACCCCTCGCTGTTGCGAAGGCGTTGGCTGGCGAATAAAGCGGCGGGCAGCACTCATTACTATTCCGTTTTAAAGTCTGTGTCGATAAATGACACGGGAATCGGGCGGTCAAAGCTTTCGGTATAGCGCTTGTAGCTTAATGCGCGCGAGGCACCGTTCTGCTTCTGAGGGATATCAGAGGCTATTTCTCCAGAACGTTGAGCGTCTAGGGCTCGGGTTGTTGCAGTGTCGCGGCTAATGTCATAGCTAGGTTCGCCCGCGGTGACCGCACAACTAAAGGCGAGTGATGAAAGTATCAATAGTCGATTTTTCATACGTTAATTCCCTATCTAACAATGGCGCGTTTGGCGACAGTGGGCTCTGTGAAATGGTTTGCTTTTTCAAGGAGCTGATTAAATTCTGCACTATTAATGTCGTTGTTTTGAGCGAGGCGTAGTGCGGTTCGGGTGTCACCATCAAGTATCAGGCTGATGATCATGTTACGCAGAGCGACCGGATGACCATTTTTCAGTTGCAATGCGGTCATAAACTCTCGTTGGGCTGCTTTGAAGTCTCGCATTGCCAGGAGAATGAAGCCGTAGTCATTGCGAACATCTGCGCTGGTAGGGGCGAGGTGTCTGGCTTTCAACATGTGCTGATGGGCAATGGCTAGATCGCCACGGGTGGCAAGTATCTTCGCCATGCCAGCGTGTCCGGCAGCGGTCATGCAGGTTAGGCTGAGGTCTCTGTAGTTGTCGTAGGCCTCAC
This sequence comes from uncultured Spongiibacter sp., assembly GCF_964011655.1. Lineage (NCBI taxonomy): Bacteria > Pseudomonadati > Pseudomonadota > Gammaproteobacteria > Cellvibrionales > Spongiibacteraceae > Spongiibacter > uncultured Spongiibacter sp. Next base: position 100,257 of record NZ_CAXGPO010000008.1, read on the forward strand.
TCAGCATCCCCGTCTTACGTTGTGCTTCGGCGGTCAACCAAAGGGCCCGAGGACTATTACTGTCATCCTGTTCCAGGTGAGCCTGTGCAGAGAAATAACTGCCTTCTGACAATAACTGCTCAACAAGATCTAGTTTTACCCGTTGGGCTTGGCTCAATGACGCACCACAATCTGCACGGTTTTGCGATAGTTGCGAGGGCGCTGAGGCGCATGCTGATAACAGCAGTGATGCCAGCATCAGCGGCAGAAAGCGTCGAAAAAAAGCGTTGTTTATTGACGTATTCATCATCCACCTAACTCGTTCAGCGCTTGCACCATGGAGAAAAAGCTAGGGCCCGCTGCAAGTAATACCAAAGCGGGAAATAAAAACAGCATCATAACCAATGACATCTTTCCCGATATTTTATTGACCTGCTCTTGTAAGCTAAGCCGCCGACGGTTTTGTAAGAGCAAGTAGAGTTCGTCAAGAGACTTATCGATACTGCCGCCAGTAATGGACTGCTGACGGATTACAATCAAATACTCCTTGAAGCCCTCTGCACTGCAGCTATTGATAAGCTCGTAAAGGGCCTCCTCTTGACTCTGCCCCGACTCAATTTTATTTGCTGCAAGGGAAAGCTCCTTGGCGCAGTTGGGTGACAGTTCTGACAGTTGCTCGCAAATAATGCCAAGGGTTTTGGGTAAAGACAGGCCGACGCGCCATAGCATGCGCGTGGTCTGGATTAACATCATGGTTTCTTTTTCTAAGGCGTTTTGTCGCTCGTCTGCTTGGTTTTTTAGAATGAGGTAGGCCAGTACAACACTGCCAATCACTGTCGCACCGGTGATGGCCAAGACCTGCCCGATCGCCAGCCCCTTAAACAGACTCGCCGCCGCGGCAATTACGCCCAAAACTAGGCAAGCGACCAAGGTAAAAGAAATCGCTTTGATCTGTTGTGCGCTGGTAAACAGTCCCGCGCGGCGTAGCAGCTGAGAGAGCGAGGCAATATGGGTGTTTTCCTCGCGAAGCATGCGCCAGGTGTCATGGCGCCCAAACTCTAGCTTGGTGTTCTCGCTGGCATCACTGTTAATGTGTGCGGTAGCTAGGAGTATTACCGGTGCGGTGCATAATATAAGTGCGCCGATAATGAAAAAATAATGTTGCGCTTCCATGTCTATTGCCTATGACTCTATTGAGTTAACCATGCGCCACAGTACGAATACGCCCAGTATTTCCATTACCGCGGAGATGATAAATAGGGACTTACCACTGCTTTGAGACCACACCTCCAACATCATGTCTGGATTAATACTAAACATGTATACGGCGATACCGGGCGGCAGTAGAGCGAGTACTGTCGCTGTGAAACGTGTTTCTCCAGTCATGGCGGCTAGTTCACGCTTGCCGGCCTCATCCATTCGCAATATACCCACGATATCATCCAGAATAGAGCGGATGCTCCCGCCGTATTGTTCGTTGATGCGCAGGGCCGTCGCAATTACGTTGAATTCGTGTAGTTTCGTCACGCCAGCTTCACGGCTGAAAGCCTGGTGAAGGTCGTAGCCCAGGTGTACCCGTCTGACTACTCGTCGCATGACGGTGCCTAAGGGGCGTTCCAAAGTTTCAACTGAGTCTGCGAAGGCATTTTCTACAGAAATACCCGCCGATAGTCTGCGGGTAACTTGGTTGATAAAAGAGGGCAGCTGCTCAAGCATCTTCGCCCGACGTTTGCTGCCGACAAATTTTATGCTGAGAAATGCAACGGCGTAGCCAGTTAGAATGCTGATGGCAGCGATACTAATCGGCAGTAACGCGATGCACAGAATCGTCATTGCTGCGAGGCTGGCAATGACGCTGTAGATCACGACAGCTGGGAGCTCTACGCCGTTGGCGGCTAAGTAATTAGTAATGAACTCCGGCACGGGATCTTTGCGTTCGACCTCGGCGATTTCTACCTCTGCCGGTGCTTCGACATTGACCAACAGCATGAGCACAAAGGCGAGGCCAACCATTAGTGCTACCAGGGCTATCCAAAACATCACGGCGACCCCGGCATTACGTCGTTGAGTAGAGGAACATTTTGTTCACTGGGGTTTCTGGCAAGATTACCGCCAGCATCCAAAGCGAATAGCTCGCGTAGTTGCAGTCCGTTCGCCGTATTCGTGAGTTTGCATATTTGCATTACACAGCGATGCCCATTTGATTGGCGGCCGATATGAACGATCATGTCCAATGCACTGCCAATCATTTTGAGAATTAACTCGCTTGAGCCTTTGAACCCCGACATCCCTACCATCATTTCCAGCCTAGTGATCGCATCGCTAGCTGAGTTGGCATGCACGGTGGTCATCGAGCCATTGTGGCCGGTGTTCATGGCTTGCAACATGTCCACGACCTCTCCACCGCGGCTTTCACCGACAATAATTCGGTCTGGGCGCATGCGAAGGGCGTTTTTGACAAGCTCGCCCGCTGTGACTTGGCCAACACCTTCATTGTTTTCAGGTCGGGTCTCTAGTCGCACCACGTGGCTATTGCGCAATTGGAGTTCTGCTGCGTCCTCGATGGTTACGATGCGCTCAGTTGCAGGAATATACTGGCTCAGAATGTTAAGCAAAGTGGTCTTACCGGAGCCGGTTGCCCCGCTTATTAAGATATTGCGCCTTTTAGCAACCGACTCGCTGAGAAAGTCCAGTGCGTCCTTGGTTATCGATCCGCCGGCCAGGAGTTCTTCGGCGGTCAGAGGATCCTTGCGGAACTTTCGGATAGACAGGCAGGGGCCATCTAGTGCGAGCGGCGGTACGATGGCGTTAATACGGCTACCATCTGCCAGTCGGCCATCAACGATGGGGCTGGATTCATCGATGCGGCGCCCCAGTGGCGATATCATGCGTCGAATAACCCGAAGCACATGGCGGTCGTCTAGAAACCGCATAGACGATTGTTCTAGTACGCCGCGTCGTTCGACAAAGATGCGCCGCGGACCATTAATCAAGATGTCATTGATATCGGGGTCGTCGAGAAGAACTTGTAGGGGGCCGAACCCCACAATTTCGTCCAGCAGCTCTTTCTCTAGATTGTCGAATTTTTCTCGGCCGATATTCACCTCGTATATACGACAATACTGCCGTATATAAGCACCGATCGCTTCTTCTAACTTTTTTGAGTCATCGTCGTAGATGATATTGTCATCTTCGATACGATCTATGACAAAGCGATGTAGGGCGGCTTTGAGCGTCTCGTAATCGTCGAGTTGTTCCTGCTTAGTTTCAGGTGTTCTCCGGTCGATCAGCCTCATCACTGGGCTCCCTTATTAATCTGCGAATCCGACATCGGATTTTTGCGCCTTCTTCGCTGCTCGCTCGCTGGATTTATCTAGGTCGCGAAACAGCATATCGGTAAATGAGGGGACATAGTGCTTATAGGTTTCACCGGGTAGTTCTGGCAGCTCCGCGTCCTTGGCAATGGGGTTCACCAGGTGGGGAGTGACGATCATGATCAACTCTTTGTCTTCCTGTGAAAACCGCGTAGAGCGGAATAGGGCACCCAATATTGGGATATCTCCCAAGCCGGGCAGCCGGTCGGCATTGGTAAAGGTGTTTCTGCTTACCAAACCACTGATAATGAAGCTCTCCCCGGGAGCGAGCTGTATTGAGGTGTCTGTGCGCCTCACGCGCAGAGAGGGGACGGAAACGCCGCTGGCTTGCACGCCGTTGGTGAAGTCCAAGTCACTGACTTCTGGGGCAACTTTTAGCATGATGCTATTTTCACTAAGTACGGTTGGTGTTAAGTGCAGCCGCACACCAAACTCTTTGTATTCAATTTGAATTTGGCCATCGCGGTTTGACGCGGGGTATGGGAATTCGCCACCCGCCAAAAAAGTTGCTGTTTGACCAGACATGCTGACCAGCGAGGGTTGAGCCAATGTGTAGGCATACCCGTTTCGAGCAAGGGCATTAATGGCTGCACTAAAACCATTTTTTACATGACCCACTAGTATTGAGGAAGCATCCGCGCCAGTTGGTGTAATACCTAATAATGCACCCAGTGGCCCATTGCCCTCTAATAGCGGAAGTAAACCAGATCCGCCGGTTGCGATAGAAGTATCCCCGCCGACGTAGGACAGTGCGGTTCCAATTTGTTTGAGTTGGGATCGGCTAAATTCAACAATGCGAATATCCGTTTGCACCTGCATGGAGCCGCGCTGAACGGTGTTGTCCAAAACATTGGGGCCACTTGATGTGAGTAGCTGCTGATGTTGTTGTAAGGATCGAGTCTCGCCCTGCAGGCTGATGTAGGGGCCGCTGCTGTCCACCGCAACGCCGTCGCGCGTACTGGGTGACAAACTGGGCACGACCTCTATGCGAAATTCCGTTGGCTCTCTGCCGCCCTGCCAAAGTAACAGCGAGGTTGCACCAAGTTGTTTTGCAGTCAGAAGAAATTCTCTTGAATTGAGCACTTTAAGTGACGCAACTTCCGGGCGCCCAATGGCACTCCTTTTTACGCTGTATTTGGTACTCAGCATTTGCTGCTCACCCAGTTCCAGTCGCAGGGTCTTGTAGGGCTCTGCATGCAGGCTGGTGATTAGCCCTAACAGCAAAGCAATTAAAAATCCCTGTTTCATGATAGATGCTCCATATCGAACCAGTGGTTGCTGCATTAGTTTCGTACTCGAATTGTCTCGACTTTATCGCCGCTATACATATAAATGGATTTTGGCGGTGGGGCGGGTTTAAAGCCCGTGACTTCTCGCATTAAGGTTGCTTTGTCTTCGTTTTCTTCGGGCGTTTCACCGGATGCGATCATCTCCTCGCGTGCTAGGCGGTCAGCTTCGCCGATCGCTACCAATCGAAGTCCCCCGGCGCTCTCGGCTAACACAAGGCGGTTTACCTCGTCTGTAGGCACTTCCAGTACCGCGGAGCGGCTGCGTTTTCCGCCATCTTTGTTGTTCGCTTTTTTACTGCTCTCGTTAGTAACCGGCTGAGGCTTTTCGCCCTCGACCTCGTCGCCAAACGCGATCAGACGAATATTGCGTAGTACGCGTCGAGACATACTGCGGTCGTTGGTCTCTTTTGTGGCGCGGCTATTAAAGATGACGTCAACAAAATCCCCGGGCTTTAAGAAGCCACCAGTGCCGATAACCTCGTCAACTTTAACGGCAACGGCGCGGTGACCGGGCTGAATTTGCTCAGCTAACTTGCTATCGGATTCGAAATCGCTGTCACGAATCACCGAACCTTTCAGAATGTCTTGTTTACTTCGCTTGTTAAGTAGCTCTGAGACCGTTGCAAAGCTGCCCTCGACCTTGATGGCATAAGGAACTTGCATCAGCTCCTCTTCGGTCAGGGTTTCTCCCTTGGCGATGTCTCTTGTTGCAATGACTAGCTTTTGAGCATATGTATAGGAGTCGGCCTGCGTTGCCACAGTCTGCCGCTGTTGGTCGCGAATAGCATCTTGTTGGCTAATTCGATAACCAATGATACCCATGATAACTGCGCTGATAATTAGCAGTGCAGCGATGATCTTGAGAGTCCTTGCTTGCATCGGTATATCCCTTGAATGCATCTAAGATGAAGTTATCGTTTTACACCGTCGCTACATTTTAGTTTAGCGTCTCTTTCCCTGATGTTAGGTGGTGTGACGTTGTGCTGATATTGTGGCACCTACGTATAGTTTCCTTGTCGCGATTGCTACATGCGCAGGCTGGAACGGCTCACTACCGGGTCGGGCAGGTTGGGAATGCTGCCGATAATAGGTAGATTTATGCTGTCCAAAATAGGTGGAGCGCTGAGCCTCACCGTGCATAGCATTGTTGCATCGCAGCTGAAGAAATCATCGCCGGCCGTTGCTGCATTGACGAGGTCCGCGGAGAACCAAGTAAGTGAATTCTGGACTTGCGCCGTGACGACAGGCTCTAGCTCGGCCTCCGTGCATACTGCTGCAGCACAGTTTGTAGCTAGCGCCGCTCTGAGAGCATCTTCACCCGCATAGGCGAAACTCTGCAACAGTAGAAAATACATCCCATAGGCCATCACTGCATAGCTTAGAGCGAAAAATACCGGGAATAGAATGGCGAATTCAATAGCGACCACACCGCTTTGGCGCGCGTTATTTGAAGTACTTGGCGCCCCGGCCATAATGTTTTCCTCGTGGTGTGTCATAGCGAAACAGAGAAGAATAGTGAGAGGGGGAGTAGCGCTGCGCCCAGACTGACCGCAGTGCCGATCGGGAACCCGCGCGCTCGATGCTTATCATGCCGCTTACTTTTTTCGATGATAGTCATGATGAGTGCCAGCACCAGGGTACCCGAGGCGAAGACAAAGAGTAACGTCGTCGGCGGCCAAAGCGGAGAGAGGGCCAGCAGCAGCTTGACGTCGCCACCTCCCATGTTGTTTGAAAGGTAGCCTGGAAGTGTAATCGCCAGGGCGAGCACAATATTCACCACCCATTGATAGGCGCTGATGCCACCACTGCCGATAAAAATGCTCAGCGAAGCAATAAACAGCGCCAGATTTAGGGCGTTGGGAATTCTCCGTGATGACCAATCAACATATGCCAAGACGACAAGTAGCAGAATGATGACGATGGCCATAACACGGGGAATTCCTTTTTCGCCGCCAAATTCAATAACGTGTTTAGGCTGCGTCGATATCTGCGTTGATGTCAGTGAAGATGCCGCCGAGGTCCAGCAGGCCAATCGCTGCGATGATAACGCCGATCAGTACGGCTGCCATAATTGCGTACTCGATGGCACTTGCACCGCGCTCATCATCGCGAAATTTAGCCAGGGAACCAGAAAAAATCTGCATCAACAATACTTGAATTTGCACTAACATAGTTACACTCCATGGTAAAAGAAAGCGGTCGAGTCTAATAACGCCCTGTTGACCGTGTTGTTACTTTGCTATTTGCACAGATTAAAAAAAATAAGTATTTGCCGTAGAGGCGAGCATCTACCCCCAGTTAGGATAGTAGAAATTGAGTGACATAGGTATACGAAAGAAAGCAATGGATTTATTGGCCCGACGGGAGCACAGCCGTAAGGAGTTAGTGGCCAAGTTGGCGCAGCGCTTTCCCAGTTGTGAGGCGGACATTGCGATAGTTGTGGAGCGCTTGGCCCTCGAGCGGCTGCAAAGTGATCAGCGTTTTGCCGAAAGCTACCTGCGGATGAGAGCAAATAGTGGCTTTGGCCCCTCGCGTATTCGCATGGAACTGCGCGACCGCGGTGTTTCAGAAACGATTATCGATGAGGCGTTTGCTGATGCCGGTTTCGACTGGTTTGAGCAATTGCAGAGTGTTTACCAAAAAAAATACGCCGATGTTCCACCCAAAGATCGGCGGGAGCTGGCCAAACGGCAACGATTTCTTCATCATCGTGGCTTCGACGCAGAGTCCATCCGGCGCGTGTGTAGAACTGCATAACGATGTTGCACCGAGAAGTACTCTGTTTGGGACAGATTCATTGAAAGGAATAATGAATGTTGATTCGCTCTATCTCGATTCTTTTTTTCAGCACATGGGTGCTGGTGATGCCGGCTCAAGCGGCAGAGGCGCTTAGCAGTGCCAGCATCGCAGCCCTGGCGGACAAGCTGGAGCTCACTAGCCAGCAACGCGAGCAGGTCAATAAGTTGATTGTTCGCTATGCGGCAAAAGCAGCCGAGTTACAAAAAGAAAGCGTCGCACTTAGACAAGATATGCAGCTACAACCGCTACCGGAAATGACGCGTAGTACGATTGCTGCAATGAGCCAGCGTGCGGGGTCTGTTGCGGCCCGCCACACGGGGTCAATTCTCCAGACACAAATGGAATTTTACGGCTTGCTCACGCCCTCCCAACAGGCAGAGTATCGAAGACTGCGCAAAGCTGGCCAAGAAAAAACCGGAGTCTCTGCGGCGCAGTGAGCCTATAGGGTTGCTGAAATCACGGTTTGTACCTAGATAGCGTCTACGCTGGGTCACGTAGTATTCGCAAGGATAGCGAGCTGCAATGGGCAGTAAATTAATGGAGCTGTGAGTATGCGACAGGGTTTCTTAACCCCACTGTTTATATGTTTTTCCCTTGTTGCCTGCGGCGGAAGTGGTGGGGGCGGCTCCGGTCGCGACGACGCGCCTTCCTATCGCATCGCTCCAGGTGAAGCGTCGGTGCTAACCTTCGATGACACCGCGCGTTTAGAACTGGCGTCGACCAGCGCAGCGCAAGCCCTGTCTATTTCTTTAGAAGTGAACGTCGCTGCGGAGCAAACGCAGTATGAGCTGCAGCCCACGGAAACACAGCTGCTAACGCCCGCTAGGTTATTCTTACCCCTGCCGGAAAAACCCAAAAATCAACGATATAGCGTGGCCAGAAATGTCGATGGCCAGTGGCGGCCGCTATTGAGCTCTGTGCAGAGCGAGGCGGGTGTCACGGCCAGTATCACCCAATTCGGTGAATATCGCTTGGTTCCCACTGAGGCTCCCGAGGTGGCGCGCGTGGTCAACGGCAACTGCGAAGCACAAGCCGAGGAACAATCGCTGCGCTTTATTCACGTAGCTGACCTGCATGCACGCTATGGTGGCCCTGAAAAGCTTTTTAGTCGTATCAAGGCCTACCACCGTCAGGCGCTTGAAGAGCAGCCCTATACAGTATTCAGTAACGGCGGAGACGATTTTGAAAAGGGCAGCGTCGCTGAGTTGTTATCGGCGGGAGCCGCGACGGTTGAGGTCACCAAGGCCATGGCGTTTGATGTACGCGTCATTGGCAATCACGATTTTGCCTGGGGGGCGGACACGCTACTCGACCACGCCCAGGACCCAATCGCACAGGTGATTGCCAGTAACAGTGAATACCGAGGCGGCAGTGCAGAGAGTTTCGGCGCGCAGGGCTTTGCAGTACTTCAGGTAGGCTGCTTGAAGGTCGGCTTCTTTGGTATGAGCTCGGGGCCGTGGAATGAGCTTGATGAGCCCCTTGAGACGGCGCCGATTCCGGATTTCGTCCCCGACTTTAAAATGAATTGGCACTTGCAGCGCATTGCCGAAGGGGTGGTCAGCCAGTACCGGGAGCATGTGGATGTTTTAGTGATGCTCAGCCACCTAGGTGCCAGTGCGGATCGTGAGATCCTACTCGCTAACCCAGAGATCGACCTCGCCCTTGGCGGACACAGCCATTTGGGTACCGAGTTTGAGCAGTTGCCGTCGGGCAATATATTGATCCAGCCAGACTTTTTCGCCGATGGTCTGAGTGACGTGACGCTTCGTTACCGCCTGTCGGACAAACGCCTCCTCAACGCCAGTGTTGAAGAAATTCAGGTGCGTGATATTGCTGAGCCCGATGCGACAACACAGCAGGTTATTGAGGGCATTGTGCAAAAATACAGCCCCGATGCGCATGTCGAAATCGCCTTGGCTGAAGACCAGCCAAACGCACAACAATTAACCGCCCTGGCAGCCAAAGCGGCGCTATATCATCACGGGGCCGATGCCGCGTTGCTGGATCCCTCGCAGGTTATCGAGCGCTGGCTGCCTGGGACGGTAACCGCAACCGAATTTCATCGCGCGCTACCCGTTGAGCGACAGCCCGCAGATACGCCAGGTTTTAAGGCATTCTATGAAGTTAGTGTATCCGCCGCAGAACTGGCTGAGATGCGTGCGGCGCAGCCAGGTTGGGTGTTTGTCTCGTCGCAGGCAGCCGAGTCAGAATCCATCAAGCTGGTGCTCTATAAAAGTGCCGCGTGGAATTTGCCGCTTTTCTTCCCCAATTTAGCTGACCGCTCAGCAACATACCTGTCAGAAAGTTGGGCAAGTCTGGATGCGTATGCGCGCCAGCGCAGCAGTGACTGCCTGTATCTGGATATCGATAAAACCCTGAGTCGCTGTCAACCAGACACCGTTACCACAACGTGGCAGTTCCATGGCGATGAGCAGCCCTTGCGAGAAGACGCTGGGCCCTCGCGCCTGAGCTACCTTAACGTTGCCACACAAGCGGATACCCAATTCGGCCCGCCGGCAGACTTTGGTGTGCCGGAATTAGCGGGTGGAGACTCGGTGGTGATGGCATTTGATGCATACAGTCCGGAGCAGGGGTTGAAACTGCAGACCAACGTCCCTGCGAACGGCGACCTCGCCGAGCAAGGAAAATTATCGGATTACTCGCTCGTTATGGACATTTTATGGCCAGAGGCCAGTGATGGCTTCTGGCGCGCCATTATGCAGACTACGCCTAATAACGATGATGACGCAGACATATTCTTCGAATCCAGCGCCAGTGGCGGAGTGGGTATCGCCAGTGCCGGTTCCGGGTACTTTGGCGAGTTCCGTCCAGGAAAATGGCATCGACTCGGCTTGGTATTTTACGCCGGTGGCGATGGCGGTAGCTTCAAGGCCTACCTCGACGGTGAGCTAATCGGTGCCAAGGCGGGGGGAGATATCGGTGAACGCTGGGCGATAATTGATGAGCTATTGCTGCTGACTGATAACTCCTTTGAAACACAAAAGGGTTACATGAATGCGCTGTTATTCTCGGGGCGCGCGCTGAGCGACAGCGAGCTCAATGACCTGGGCGCCGCGAAGCAAAATTTACGCCTGCAGCCCAATGCGCAGCAGCTGCAGCAGCGCATACAGCGCCACCTTCATCACTGATGGAGTAGGTGGCACTGCACGCGGGCGCTAGAGTTGCCGTTGCTCAAAGCCTTCCGCTGACAGCCAGTCGTCAAGGTTTTGGGCCGTTGCGCTATTACTGATTACCGCAATGCTGGGCGCCACGCCCTTGAGGTACTCTCGGGTCACCCGCTGCAAATCGTCGCCAGTCACCGCAAGTACGCGGTTTCGGAATGTGCGGCGGTCATCAATGCTGCGGCCAAAAATACGGCTGTGAAAATCCTGCTTTGCCTCGCCGGCGGGCGAGCCGGGTTTGTCGATATTGCTCACAACGCCCAGTATCGCTTGCTCCAGGGCGTC